>JBBIPS010000471.1:0-2313 GCA_037442725.1 Burkholderiales bacterium
AACGTCAGCTACGCGACGCCGGCCCAGATCGACGCCTACACGCAGAGCCGCGAGTGGCTGGACAACGCGATCGACCGCGTCCGCCCCGGCGCGACCCTGACCCCGGCAGCGGCGCAGATGCCCGAGGCTGCCGCGAGCACGCTGCGACTGGGCGACATGCTGGTCGCGCAGGGCAGCGTCAAGCCCGCCGATCGCGACCAGGCGCTGACGTTCCAGCGTGAACGCGGCGGGCGCCTCGGCGAGATCCTGGTCCGCATGGGGGCGCTGTCGCAGCAGGCCCTGTATGCGGCGCTGGCGCAGCAATGGGGTGTCGAGCGGCTGACGTCGGCGCAGGTCGACCCTGCCGACATCCGCGCCGGGCTCGATGAGCTGGCGCCATCGTCGCGCTGGCTGCTGGAGCGGCGCACGCTGCCGTGGCGCAACGCCGATGGCAGCTGGCACCTGGCCAGCGATGACCTGCTCGACACCGACGTGCGCGAGAGCCTCGCGGCACTGCCTGACCTGGGCGAGCTGCAGTGGCACCTGATGCTGCCGGCCGATGTCGACCGCTGCCTGGCGTCGCTGCGCGAGGGCGGCGCGACGCTGCCGCAGGATGCCACGGCGCTGCGCGCGATGGCCGAGGACGCGCCCGTCATCGCGTTCGTCA
Organism: Burkholderiales bacterium; assembly: GCA_037442725.1. Classification (GTDB taxonomy): domain Bacteria; phylum Pseudomonadota; class Gammaproteobacteria; order Burkholderiales; family Burkholderiaceae_C; genus Pseudaquabacterium. The sequence continues at coordinate 647 of JBBIPS010000471.1, forward strand.
ACAACCTGCTGGCGCAGGCGGTGGAAGCCAGGGCATCGGACATCCACCTCGAGCCCGGCGAACGCGACTTCGACGTGCGGTTGCGCATCGATGGCGTGCTGCACCATCGCCTGTCGATGCCGATGGAACGCTTTGCGGCCACGGCATCGCGCATCAAGCTGATCGGCCATCTGGACATCGCCGAGCGCCGTCTGCCGCAGGACGGTCACATCGGGCTGCGGGTGGCGGGCGTCGAGATCGATGTGCGCGTCTCGGCCATCCCGGCGGTGCACGGCGAGTCGCTGGTGCTGCGCCTGCTGCCCAAGCAGCGCGCCGACCTGCAGTTCGATGCACTGGGCCTGCGCGAGGACCACCTCGAGCAGTTCAGCCACTGGCTGCACTGGCCCAACGGGTTGCTGCTGGTGACGGGCCCCACCGGCTCGGGCAAGAGCACGACGCTGTATTCGGCGCTGTCGCGCATCAACGATGGCGCGCGCAAGATCGTCACCGTCGAGGACCCGGTCGAGCAGCGCCTGGCGCGCGTGGTGCAGATCCAGACCCACGCCGAGATCGGCTACACCTTCGCGCGCGCGCTGCGCGCCATCCTGCGTCACGACCCCGACGTCGTGATGATCGGCGAGGTACGCGATCGCGAGACGGCCGAGATCGCGATCCAGGCCGCGCTCACCGGCCACCTGGTGCTCGCGACCTTGCACACCAACGACGCGCTGTCGGCGATCACGCGGCTGGTCGACATGGGGGTCGAGCCCTACCTGGTGGCCGCGGCGCTGCGCGGCGTGATGGCGCAGCGCCTGGTGCGTCGGCTGTGCCCGGCGTGCGCGATCGACGACGCGCGCCCTGCGCTGGCGCTGCAGGCGGACTGGGCGCGCACGATCGGCCGGCCCGAGGGGGCGCCGCGCTGGCGCCTGGCCGTCGGCTGCGCGCAGTGCCAGGGCACGGGCTATCGTGGCCGCGTGGGCATCTACGAGCTGGTGACCGTCACGCCCGAACTGCAGCAGCTGATCTCGGCGCACGGGGCGATCGGCGAGCTCGAGCGTCAGGCCGATGCGCAGGGTCGACGCAGCCTGCGGGGTGACGGGCTGCTGAAGGTGGGCGACGGTCAGACCACGCTGGCCGAGGTGCTGCAGGTCAGCGGTGCAGCCGGCCTGGATTGACGCCCATGCCAACAGGGTGGAGCCGCGATGACTGAGGCGAGGCGGTGCGTGCCGTCGGCGGCCCCACCCCTTCGCGCGGGTCGGGCATGAGGGGTTTCCGATACCGCGCGCGGGATGGTGCGGGCGACGAGCGCAGCGGGCTGATCGAGGCCGTCGACGACCGGCACGCCGTGCGCGAGTTGCTCGGCAAGGGCTTGACCCCGGTGGAGGTGACGTCCCCGCAGGCCGGACTGCCGGCGGCGGGCGCCCGGCCCTGGCGTGCCGGGCGCGCCATCGGTGTGGTCGAGCGCATCGTGCTCCTGCAGGAGCTGGCAACGCTGCTGGAGGCGGGGGTTTCGGTGGCCGAGGCACTGCCGTCGATGGCCGAGGCCTATGCCGGCCAGGGCAGCGGGGCGGCCCTGGCCGCCGTCCGGGACCATGTCAACGCAGGGCGGCCGCTGGCCGAGAGCTTGCGCCAGGCCAGGCCGCTCGGCCTGCCCAGCCACGCGCTGGCGCTGGTGGAGGCGGGCGAGG
>JBBIPS010000472.1:0-2309 GCA_037442725.1 Burkholderiales bacterium
GGCTGACGCGCGCGGCGGGCTCGGCACGCCGATGGGCCAGATCGACGCCGGCCTGATGACGCTGATCCGGCGCCTGTCGCATGGCGTTGCCAGCAGCCAGGACATCGGCGAAAGCTACACCGGCGGCACGGCGTCAGGCGCGGCCCATGGCGGCGCCTACGGTGGCGCCTACGGTGGCGACGGTGCGATCACAGGCGCCGGCGCGCTGATGGCACCGAACCTGATCTACGCCCACCGCGAGGAGCTGCGCCAGGCCGCCACCGGCGCACTCGATCACATGGTGATCGACGTCATCGCCGGGCTGTTCGACCAGATCCTGTCCGACCCCAAGGTGCCGCCGCAGATGGCGCGCCAGATCGGCCGGCTGCAGTTGCCGGTGCTGCGTGCGGCGCTGGGCGACCCGAGCTTCTTCTCGTCGCGCCGCCACCCGGTGCGCCGCTTCATCAACCGCATCGCCTCGCTCGGCACCGCCGTCGACGATTTCGACGGCGACGAGGGCCGCACGCTGCTGGCGCGCGTGCGCGAACTGGTGCAGCAGGTGGTCGAGGGCGACTTCGACCAGATCGAGCTCTACCAGCGCCAGCTCGAGCAACTCGAGGCCTTTGTCGCCGAGCAGGCCCGGGCGGGGGTGCAGGCGCAAGGCGCTGCCGACGCGGTGTTGGCGCGCAAGGAAGACCAGGCGCGCGTGCAGCAGCGCTTCGCGCAGCAGCTCGACGGTGCGCTGCAGCCTCTTCCGGTGCCGGAGTTCCTGCGCGAGTTCCTCGGCCAGACCTGGAGCCGCGTGATCGTCGTCGCCGAAATCGAACACGGCGGCGACTCGGCGCTGGCCACCCGGCTGCGCGAGGTCGGCCGCGAGCTGGTGATGAGCGTGCAGCCCAAGGGCGCGCCGGCGCAACGCCAGGCCTTCATCAGGTTGCTGCCGCGGCTGATGAAGGACCTGAACACCGGCCTGGACCGCATCCGCTGGCCCGAGGTGGCGCGGCGCGACTTCTTCGCCCGGCTGCTGCCGGCGCATGCCGAGTCGCTGAAGGGCCAGGCGCTGAGCACGCTAGAGCACAACCTGCTGGCCAAGCAGGTCGACGGCGCACTGGCCACGCCGCTGCCCAAGGCCGCCGAGCTGCCGCCGCTGCCCGCGTCGGCACTGCCGGTGCTGCAGGATGCGGTGGACCCGGCCGACTTCAGCGCCGCCGAGGCCGAGGCGGTCGGTCTGATCGACGAGGCGGCCGTCGACTGGGACGGCAAGGTCGACATCGACCTCGGCGCCGAGCCCGAACTCAGCGCGCGCGACATCGCCATCGCCGGACTGCCCGAACCCGAGGCGCCGGAGCCGACGCGCGGCAAGTCGCTCGCCGAGCACGTGCGGATCGGCCTGGCCTACCAGATGCACCTTGCCGACGGCTGGCGCAAGGTGCGGCTCGCGCACGTCAGCGCGGCGCGCTCCTTCTACGTCTTCACCCACGGCGCCAAGCAGCGCGAGACGATCTCGATGACGCACCGCATGCTGGTCAGGATGTGCGAGACCGCGCGCCTGCGCACGTTCGAGAACGCCGAGCTGATCGAGCGCGCGACGGCACGCGCGCGCCAGCAACTCGCGCAGATCAGGCCGGCGACCTGAACCCTCGGGGCGGGGCCGGCGCGCCCGCGGCAGCCGCCGCCGACAACCGGCGCGCCAGCGCGATCGCCGCGCACAGACTGGACGCATCGGCACGGCCGCTGCCGGCGATGTCGAACGCGGTGCCGTGGTCGGGGCTGGTGCGAACGAAGGGCAGCCCGAGCGTGACGTTGACGCCCTGCGCGACGCCGAGGTACTTGACCGGGATCAGCCCATGGTCGTGCGTCATCGCCACCACCAGATCGAACTCGCCGGCGTGGCCGCTGGCGTGGCGCGCGCGCATGAAGACCGTGTCCGGCGCGTACGGCCCGCGCGCATCGATGCCCTCGGCGCGCGCGGCCTGCACCGCCGGGCCGATGAAGCGCAGTTCCTCGTCGCCGAAGAGTCCGCCTTCGCCGGCGTGCGGGTTCAGCCCGGCCACCGCGATGCGCGGCGCGGCCTGGCCCCAGGCTGCGGCGGCGCGGTGCGCGATGCGGATCGTGCCCAGCACGGCGTCGAAGTCGAGCAGCTCGATGGCGCGGCGCAGCGAGACGTGGATCGTCGCCAGCACGACACGCAGCTCGTCGTTGGCCAGCATCATGCGCACCGGCGGCGCACCGGCAGGCCCGGCGGCCAGCGCCTGCAGCATCTCGGTGTGGCCGGGGTGGCGCACGCCGGCTGCCGCCAGCGCCTCCTTGTGGATCGGCGCGGTGACCAG
>JBBIPS010000473.1:0-2307 GCA_037442725.1 Burkholderiales bacterium
GACGCTGCTGGCGGCATCGGCGGCGCTTCCCGCCGCGGCGTGGGCGCAGCAGGCCGGCGGCGCGACGCTGCCGTTGCTCGTCGGCCAGGGGGCCGGCGGCACCAGCTACTCGGTGCCGATCCAGACGCTGCTGTTCTTCACCGCGCTGTCGTTCCTGCCGGCGGTGCTGCTGATGATGACCGGCTTCACGCGCATCGTCATCGTGCTGTCGCTGCTGCGCCAGGCGCTGGGCACGCAGGCCACGCCGCCGAACCAGGTGATCGTCGGCCTGAGCCTGTTCCTGACCTTCTTCGTCATGTCGCCGACGCTCGACAGGGTCTACACGCAGGCCTGGGTGCCGTACTCGGCGCAGCAGATCGGCATCGACGAGGCGCTCGTGCGCGGCCAGGCACCGCTGCGCGAGTTCATGCTCAGGCAGACGCGCCAGAGCGACCTGATGCTGTTCGCCAGGCTGGCCAAGGTCCCGGCCGGCGTCAAGCCGGCCGACATCCCCTTCAAGGTGCTGGTGCCGGCCTTCGTCACGAGCGAGTTGAAGAGCGCGTTCCAGATCGGCTTCCTGATCTTCATCCCGTTCCTGATCATCGACATGATCGTCGCCAGCGTGCTGATGAGCCTGGGCATGCTGATGCTCAGCCCGGTGCTGGTGGCGCTGCCGTTCAAGCTGATGCTGTTCGTGCTGGCCGACGGCTGGAACCTGCTGCTCGGCTCGCTCGCAGCGTCGTTCGCAAGCTGAGGCCGCGCCCCTGCCCGTACCGCGCCGGCACTGCAATCGATCCACAGGAATCACCGCGCATGGACTCCCAACAAGTCTTCACCTTCGGCCAGGAAGGCCTGACCATGCTGCTGCTGGTCTCGGCGCCGGTGCTGCTCACGGTGCTGGTGGTCGGCCTGGTGGTCAGCGTCTTCCAGGCCGCCACGCAGATCAACGAGGCCACGCTCAGCTTCGTGCCCAAGGTGCTGGCGACGATCGCCGTGCTGGCGCTGGCCGGCCCGTGGATGCTGACGATGCTGGTCGAATACATCCAGCGCACGCTGCAGTCGATCCCGGGCAGCATCGGCTGAGCGCCCGCGAGGGGCCCGGCGCTCGATCGTGATCAGCTTCACCGAGGCCCAGTTGCTGGGCTGGATCACGCCGCTGCTGTGGCCCTTCATGCGCGCGCTGGCGCTGCTGGCGAGCCTGCCGGTGTTCAGCCAGCGCTCGGTGCCGATGCGCGTCAAGGTGGCGCTGGCCTTCCTCGTCGCGCTGGCGGCGCAGGCCGCGCTGGCACCGATGCCGGCGCTGGCGCTGGACTCGGCCGCCGCGCTGGCGCTGGTCGTGCAGCAGGTGCTGATCGGTGTCGCGCTCGGCTTCTCGGTGCGCGTGGTGTTCGCCGCCGTCGAGCTCGGCGGCGAGCTGATCGGGCTCGAGATGGGGCTGAACTTCGCCGGCTTCTTCGACCCCGCGACGGCATCGCAAGGCACCGCGTCGAGCCGCTTCTTCGGCACCGTCGTGGCCTTCCTGTTCATCATCGTCGACGGCCACCTGGCGGTGGTCGCCGCGCTGGTACGCAGCTTCGACGCCTTCCCGGTCGGCGCCGAGCCATTCGCCTTCCTGCGCCAGTTGCAGCCGCAGGTCTGGGGCAGCGAGATCTTCGCGCTCGGGCTGTGGATCGCGCTGCCGCTGGTGGGCATGCTGCTGTTCGTCAACCTGGTGCTCGGGCTGATCTCGCGCGTCGCGCCGCAGATCAACATCTTCGCCGTCGGATTCCCGCTCACCATCGGCGTCGGCCTCGTCGGCATGCTGCTGACGCTGCCGCTGATGCAGCAACCGTTCACGCTCGCGCTCGAGCGCATGCTGGCCCACTTCCAGTAGCCTGGGCGCCCCTGAAGGAGTTGACCCTGTCCGCCATCGACCGCTTCTTCGCCCACCCCGCCGCGCTGCCGGCGCTGCCCGAGATCGCGCGCCACCTGCTCGCGACCTTCGCGCGCGACGACGTCTCGCTCGGCGAGCTCGACGCGCTGATCGGCCAGGATCCGGCGCTGTCCACACGGCTGCTGCGGCTGGCCAATTCGGCGCGCTACCAGGCGCGCTCGCGCGTCACCCGGCTGCGCGACGCCGCCGCGCGGGTCGGGCTCGGAGCGCTGCGCGGCCTGGCGCTGTCGGCGTGCCTGGTCGATGCGTTCCCGAACCCGCCGGGCTTCGACCGGCGCCGCTTCTGGGGCCAGAGCCTGGCCACCTCGAGCCATGCGCGCACGCTCGCCGGCGTGCTCGACCTCGACCGCGACGCGGCCGAGGTGGCCGGCCTGGTGCTGCGCGCCGGCCAATTG
>JBBIPS010000474.1:0-2307 GCA_037442725.1 Burkholderiales bacterium
CCGGGGCCGAGTCCGCCGGCACACCGACCGACGAGGCCACGGCGCATCGCCAGGGGTCGGCCGGCGCCGAGCTCGCGCGCCGCGTGCGCAGCGAGGTCTCGGCCGTCAAGCTGGTGACGGCGCGGCTGCACACAAGCGTGCTCGACCGCGCGATCCAGGTCTTCGGTGCGATGGGCCTGGCCCCCGACACGCCGCTGGCGCGGCTGTGGAGCTGGGGCCGCGCGCTGCGCATCCTCGACGGTCCCGACGAGGTGCACCTGCGCACCGTCGCGCGCCACGAGCTCGGCCTGGCCAAGGCGCGACGCGGCGCCAACGTCGCGCACCTGCGCCACTGGATGCCGCCGCGGCAGTGAGGCTGGCCGGGCCGGCCTGCACGCCCGGTCGCCGCGGTGATCGGACGCTACCGCGGTGGCGCGTCGGCGCCCGATGCCGGCGCGCAGCCGGGTCCGTCGAGCAACGGCAACAGGCTCGGCGCCAGCGCCTTGAGCAGCTGCGACGGCAACGCGCTGGTGAACCGGTAGTTCGCCGCGTACGGCTCGTGCACGTAAGCCATGATGGTGCCGAAGTAGCGCTCGCCGATGAGGAAGACCAGCGTCGCCGAGCGATCGACCACGCGCGACGAGATCAACTGGCCGCCGCGGCCGTAGACGTCGAAGCGATGGTCGCCGGTGCCGGTCTTGCCGCCGATCTCGACGACGCTGCCGTCGCGCCGCACCAGCGCGGCATTCAACCGCTTGGCCGTGCCTTGCTCGACGACGCCGAGCAGGGCGTGCCGCACGGCGTCGGCGACCTCGACATCGAGCACGCGCTGGGCAGGCGCCGGCCGCTCCTGCAGCCGCGTCTCGTACGGCGTGGCGCCGGCGAAGACGAGCGAGCCGATGCGCGCGACCGGCAGGCGCTGGCCGCGGTTGACGATGATGCCCATCAGCTCGGCCAGTGCCGCCGGCCGGTCGCCCGAGGCGCCGAGTGCGGTCGCGTACGAGGCGGTCAGCGACTCGAACGGGTAGCCCAGCCGCTGCCAAGCGCGCTGGATCTCCTGGAAGGCTTCGATCTCGAGCAGGCCGCGGATGCGCGCATCCTGCGCGCCCTTGTGGCGCGTGCGGAACAGCCAGGTGTAGACCTCCTGCCGCTCGGCGCTGCTGGCCGCGACGGTCTCGCGCAGCGTGGCCTGCGGATGGTGGCGCAGGTAGCCGGCGACCCACAGCTCGAGCGGGTGGATGCCGGCCAGGTAGCCGCGGTCGGCGAGCGACCAGCGGCCGGCGCGGTAGCGCTCGTGCAGCGTCGGCGCCGACACCTCGGCGCCGGGCAGGTGGCGGGCCAGGAACTGCGCCAGGTCGCCCGCGCCGGCGTCGGGTTCGAGCCCGTAGAAAGCGCTGGCCAGCCGCGGCGCCGTCGGGCGCAGGCTGTCGAGCAGCAGGGTCTCGGCCTGCGGTGCCGGCAGCGTCGCGTACTTCTTGTGATAGCGGGAGACGAAGACCCGCCCCTCCTGGTCGGCGAATCGCGCCAGGTAGTCGCGCCGGCGCGGATCGGCGGGGTCGTCGAGCAGCGCCGCGCTGGCTTTGGCGCTGCCGGCCATCACGTGGCGCACGACGTCGCGCATCAGGCGGATGAAGACCAGGTTCACCGAGCGCGTGAACGCGTCGGCCACGCTCATCGAGCGCGTGTTGTCGGCACGGTCGAAGTTCTCGAAGTGGTGCAGCCCGCCCCCGGTGAAGAAGCCCTCGGCGGGGCTGGCCGAATAGCGGCGCTGCAGCGCGGCCTCGAGCGTCGCCGCCAGGCTGCGCTCGGCGCCGTGCGCCAGGCGGTCGCGCGCCCACAGCGCGATCGGGTCGTTGCGGTCGACCTCGACCGCTGCGAGCTGCGCGGCGTCCAGGCCGCTCCAGCGGCGGTGCAGCTCGGCGACCTGCTCGAGGTAGGTGACGAGCGTGCGCAGCTTGGCGGTCGAGCCGAGGTCCAGGCGTGCGCCTTCGTTCAGGTCGAAGGGCTGGTCCAGGTTGTCGGTCTGCACGCGCAGCAGGTTGGCCGCCGGTGTGCGTTCGAACAGCGTGAAGCTGAAGACGATGCGGCTCGTGTCGTCGCCGGGGCTGAGCAGGTGATAGCCGTACAGGCCGGCGGCCTGCGCCCCCGGCGTGTTGCCCAGGCTGCGCAACAGCTCCGAAGCGGTGCCCTGGGCGTCACCGCGCAGGCTGCTGCCGACGGCGAGGTCGAGCCGGTCCAGGTCGTAGGCGCGCGGCACGCCGAGCAGTGCCTGCAGCCTGGCGCGCAGCGCCGTCGCGCCCTTGTGCGCGGCGAACGACTGCGCCGGCT
>JBBIPS010000475.1:0-2307 GCA_037442725.1 Burkholderiales bacterium
TGCCGCCCCAGGTGATGCGACCCTGCTGTGGCGCCCATTGCCGCTGCAGCAGCTTCAGCAGCGTGCTCTTGCCGCTGCCGGTGGGGCCGACCAGGCCCAGGGTCTGGCCGGCGGGCAGGTCGAAGCCCAGACCGGCCAGGGCGGGCGTGGTGGCGGGCGTGCCGTCGGCAGCGGGGTAGGCGAAGTGCAGGTCCTCGGCCCGCAGCGTGCCGGGCACCACGTCGCCGCAGCGGCCGTGGTCGTCCACCGTCAGCGGCGCATCCAGCACCGGTGCCAGCCGGGCCCAGGCGGCGCGACCGCGCTCGACCAGGCTCAGCACCCAGCCGGCGGCGAACATCGGCCAGATCAGCTGGCCCAGGTAGAGGCCGAAGCTGGTGAGCTGGCCCACCGTCATCTCGCCCCGCCAGACCAGCAGCCCACCCAGGCCGAGTGCCAGCACCACGGCGCTGCTGAGCGTGAGCCCCACCGCCGGTTCGTAGGCGGCCTCCCAGCGCTGCGCCTGCAGGCTGGTGTCGGCCGCCCGGGCGGCCAGGTCGCCGAAGCGCGCGCTGCTGCGCGCCTCGAGCCCGAGCGCGCGCAGCGTGCGCACGCCGGCGAGCGTCTCCTGCACGTGGTCGTTGAGCGCGCTGAACGCGCCCAGCGCGGCACGCGATGCGTCGTGCACATGACGCGAGATCCACCAGAACGCGAGCGCCATCGCCGGGAACGGCAGCAGCACGCCCGCCGCCAGCCGCCAGTCGATGCCCAGCGTCATCGCCGCGACGACCAGGACGAGCGTGAGCGTGCCGTCGAATCCGGCCAGCAGCGCCTCGCCCGCGGCCATCTCGATGGCGTCGATGTCGTTCGTGGCCAGCGCCATCAGGTCGCCGGTGCGCCGCGTCTGGTAGAAGCTCGGCCCCTGCAGTGCCAGGCGCTCGTACAGCCGCACGCGCAGCTCGACGCCGATGCGGTACGACGCCGAGAACAGCAGCAGTCGCCACGCCACGCGCAGGCCGTAGATCGCGACACCGGCCGCGAGCAGCCAGCCGATCTCGCGCCACAGTGCCGGGCCGGCCAGCCGCTGCGCGACCAGACCGTCGACGATCGTGCCGATCTGGCGCGGCAGCCAGACGATGAGCCCCGCGATCGCGGCCAGCATCGCCGCGGAGGCGGCGTAGGCGCGGCCATGGCGAAGCACGAAGCCACCGATCAGGTGATACAGGGTCATCGGCTGGCGGCCTGCACGGTGGGGGGTGGGGCGTCGCCCGGGCGGGCGCGAGGGCGCGGATTCTACGGGGCGGGTGATGGCCTGCGGGTCGGCGGACGGCGACGGCGCGACGCGCGCCGCAGCAGGTGCGGTCGGCGCCGGCGCACTGGTCCGGGACGCCCGCTCAACCCTCGCGCACGTCGTCCACCGTCAGCGCGCCGAAGTCGGTCGCTTCGAGTCGCGCCAGCAGGCGCGTCGCACAGTCCTGCGGGCTGACGAGCAGGCCGTCGGACTGGAACTTGACGAAGCGTTCGCGCTCGGGGAACAGCGCCGGGTCGGCCGCGCGCAGCGCGGCCTGCATCCCGGTGTCGATCACTCCCGGGGCCATCGAGACCACGCGTGCCGGGTTCGCCGACGCCGCCTGCTCGAGCGCGAGCGCGCGCGTGAAGTGGTCCATCCCGGCCTTGGCCGCGCAATACGCCGCGCTGCCCGCCATCGCACGGCGGCCCAGTCCGGACGAGATGTTGAGCAGGCGGCGCGCGCCGGGCCAGTCGCGCGTCGCGGCGAGGAAAGCAGCACTGAGCAGCAGCGCCGCCTCGAGCCCGGCACGCAGTGCGCCCGACAACTCCACCAGCGGCCCCGGGCCCGGTGGCGTCTGCTCGAGCGGCGCGGGTCGACCGACGACGCCGGCGTTGTTGATGAGCGTCGCGCTGGCCAGTGCCGCGCCGTCGAAGTGCTCGAGCCAGTCGCGCAGGCGCTGCGCGGCCGGCACCGGGTCGGCCAGGTCGAGCGTCCATTGCTCGAGCCGCGCGCCGGCGGCATCGGCCTGCGCCTGCAGGGTCGGGTTGGCATGGCGCGCGATGCCGAGCACGACGTGCCCGGGCAACAGGCGCTGCGCGACCAGCGCGGCGCCCAGGCCGCGCGACGAACCGGTGACGATGGTGAGGTGGGTGTGCATGGGTGCCGAGCATACGCACAACTCGGCTGGAGCGAACGCCGGAAGTCTTGTCCAATGAGGTTTGAGCCTGGAGCCGGGCTCGTGATTCCAACGAGGAATGAGCCTGGAGGGGTCTGGGGAAAGGCGATCGAGCGGCTGATGGGCAGCCGCCTGGCGGGGTGTG
>JBBIPS010000476.1:0-2293 GCA_037442725.1 Burkholderiales bacterium
AACCGCGCGCTCGACGGCGCCGGACGCTGGCTGCAGCTTGCCGGCACGCTGCTGCCGCTGGCGGCACTGGCCTTCGCGCTGTTGGGCGCGTGGCCGCAGGTCGCCGCCGTGCCGCTGCTGGCGCTGGCCGGCCTGGCCAGCGCGCTGGCGGGCAGCGGGTTCAAGTTCGTGCTGATCACGCGCGCCGGCTTCAACCAGGGCTTCGCGCTGGTGCGACCCCCGGTGCGCGGCGTGCGCCGCGGCGCACCGCCTGCAACCCGATAGACAACGAAGGAGACCAAGAAGATGAGTGCGACAACGATGGCAGAGATGGGCCACATCGGCGCGACGCACGACGCGCGCTTCCTGCACCCCGAGGTCGAGACGCTGCCGCGCGAGCGGCTGGCCGCGCTGCAGCTCGAGAGGCTGCGCGCAACCGTGGCCGACGCCTACGAGCACGTCCCGCTCTACCGCAGCCGGCTCGACGCCGCGGGCATCGCGCCGGCCGACATCCGCACGCTCGCCGACATCGAGCGCCTGCCGTTCACGCTGAAGTCCGACCTGCGCGACGGCTATCCGTTCGGCATGTTCGCGCGCCCGGTCGAGCAGCTCGCGCGGCTGCACGCCTCGTCGGGCACCACCGGCAAGCCCACCGTGGTCGGCTACACGGCGCAGGACCTGTCGAACTGGGCCGACCTGATGGCGCGCTCGTTCCACAGCGCCGGCGCGCGCGCCGGCGACATCGTCCACAACGCCTACGGCTACGGCCTGTTCACCGGCGGCCTGGGCGCGCACTACGGCGCCGAGCGACTCGGCGCGGTGGTGGTGCCGATGTCGGGCGGATCGACCGAGCGCCAGATCACGCTCATCATGGACTTCAAGGCACGCGTGCTGTGTGCCACGCCGTCGTACGCGCTGGCCATCGCCGAGGTGGCCGAGAAGCAGGGCGTCGACCTGCGCCAGAGCGCGCTGCGCGTCGGCCTGTTCGGCGCCGAGCCGTGGAGCCAGGCGATGCGCAGCGAGATCGAGCAGCGCCTCGGGCTGAAGGCGGTCGACATCTACGGCCTGTCCGAGATCATGGGCCCGGGCGTGGCCTGCGAGTGCGAGGCGCAGGCCGGGCTGCACGGCTGGGAGGACCACTTCCTGTTCGAGTTGCTCGACCCCGAGACGCACGTCCCGGTGGCCGAGGGCCAGGCCGGCGAGCTGGTGATCACGACGCTGACCAAGCAGGCGCTGCCGATGCTGCGCTACCGCACGCGCGACATCACGCGCATCACGACGGCGCCGTGCGCCTGCGGCCGCACGCATGCGCGCATCCTGCGCGTGGCCGGGCGCAGCGACGACATGCTGATCATCCGCGGCGTCAACGTCTATCCGTCGCAGATCGAAGCCGTGCTGGTCGGCCGGCCCGGCGTCTCGCCGCACTACCAGCTGGTGGTCGAGCGGCGTGGCCAGCTCGACCAGGTGACGATCGAGGTCGAGGCCGACCCCGGGGTCGACGCCGGACGCTTCGGCGCCATCGCCGGCGACGTGCGGCACCACGTCAAGTCGATCGTCGGCATCACCACCGACGTCGTCGTCAAGCGGACGGGCGAGATCCCGCGCTCGCAGGGCAAGGCGGTGCGCGTGCGCGACCTGCGGCCCAAGGACTAGAGCGTTGGCCACGCGGGCGCCGCCGATCGACCGCCGTGCGTGTGGCGACGCACCCGCGAGCGGGGGCTGCCACTGCGCGGCGCCGGAGGCCGGCGCCACCCGGACTCGCGCCGACGCCGTGTCATGGACCGACGCCGACGGCGTGCACATCGACGTGCGCGGGCTGCCGCCGCCCGAGCCGTTCGTCGCCATCCTGCGGCTGGTCGAGTCCGCGGCACCCGATGGCGTGGTGATCGTGCACCACGACCGCGACCCGCTGCCGCTGTACGGCGAACTCGCCGAGCGCGGCTGGCACGCCGAACGCATCGCCGGCGCGGCCGGCGAGGTGCGGCTGCGACTGAGCCGCGACGGCTGAGCGCCCGAAATGGCCCTGGCCCCCACCTTCCTCGGCAGCGCCAGGAGCCGATTGCTGCCGGCGTCGGTGCCGTTGCGCTACTTCGGCGCCGCCGTCGCCTTCGCGCTGCTGGGCTGGCTCGCGCTCGGGGTCGGCGCCGCCGATGCGCTCGCGTACCGCGGCGGACTCGGCTGGCCGCTGGCCGCGCTGCACGCGGTCACGCTGGGCGTGCTGGTGATGACGGCGATCGGCGCCAGCCTGCAGCTGCTGCCGGTGGCCACGCGCCAGGCGATCGCCTCGGGGCGCGCACCGGCGCTGCTGTGGTGG
>JBBIPS010000477.1:0-2285 GCA_037442725.1 Burkholderiales bacterium
TGCTTGCGCTCGGCGGCGCGAGCTGGCCGCGGCTCGGCTCCGACGGCGCCTGGGTGCCGTGGCTGGCCGCGCGCGGCGTCGAGATCGCGCCGCTGCAGCCGGCCAACTGCGGCTTCGATGTCGGCTGGAGCGACTACTTCGCGCAGCGCTTCGCCGGCGCGCCGATCAAGTCGGTGCGGCTGCACCTCGACGCTGCCCAGGGCCGGCACTTCGACCAGCAGGGCGAGTTCGTCCTCACCGCCGGCGGCATCGAGGGCAGCCTGGTCTATGCCGCGTCGAGCCTGATCCGCGACACGATCGCTGCGCGCGGTGCCGCGACGATCTACCTCGACTTGGTGCCGGGCCGCGACGAGGCGCGGCTGGCCACCGCGCTGGCCAAGGGGCGCGGCGCGCGCTCGCTGCCCAACCACCTGCGCGAGCAGACCGGCCTGGCCGGCGCCAAGGCCGCGTTGCTGCGCGAGCGCTGGTCGGCCGACGAACTGGCCCGGCGCGTGGCTCGCGCGCCCGCGGACCTCGCGCGTGAACTCAAGGCCTGGCCGCTGGTGCTCACCGCGGCGCGGCCGATCGACGAAGCCATCAGCAGCGCCGGTGGCGTTCGGCTCGAAGCGCTCGACGCGCACCTGATGCTGCGCGCGCTGCCCGGCGTGTTCTGTGCCGGCGAGATGCTCGACTGGGAGGCGCCCACCGGCGGCTACCTGATCACCGCCAGCATGGCCAGTGGCCTGGCGGCGGGGCGAGGTGTGCTGGCGTGGTGGCAACAGCGCGCGGGACTTGCCGCCACAATCGCACGATGATCACCGTCCACCACCTCAACAACTCGCGCTCGCAGCGTGTGCTCTGGCTGCTCGAAGAGCTGGGCCTGCCCTACGAGATCGTCCGCTACCAGCGCGACGCCGTGACGATGCTGGCGCCGCCCGAACTTCTGGCGGTGCACCCGCTGGGCAAGTCGCCCGTCATCACCGATGGCGAGGGCGACTCGCGGATCACCGTGGCCGAGACCGGCGCCATCGTCGAGTACCTCATCGAGCGCCACGGCGCCGGCAAGCTCGCGCCGGCGATCGGCACCCCCGAGCATCTGCGTTATCGCTACTGGCTGCACTTCGCCGAAGGTTCGGCGATGCCGCCGCTGCTGATGAAGCTGGTGTTCGACAAGATCGCCAGCTCGCCGATGCCGTTCTTCGCCAGGCCCATCGCGCGCTCTATCTGCAACAAGGCGCTGGCCTTGGTGGTCAATCCCAACCTGAAGCGCCAGCTCGATTTCATGGAGGCCGAACTCGGCCGCACCGAGTGGTTCGCCGGCGCCGGGTTCAGCGCCGCCGACGTGATGATGAGCTTCCCGCTCGAAGCCGCCGCGCAGCGCGCCGGTCTCGACGCGAGCCGGCCGAAGCTGAGGGCGTTCGTCAAGCGCATCCACGCCCGGCCGGCCTACCGGCGCGCGCTCGAGCGCGGCGGGCCGTACAGCTTCGCTGACTGAGGGTTCGCTTCCTCGTCACCACGGGCGAGCGGGCGCGGCCCGCGCCGCGCTGGCGCCGGGTCAGTTCAGCCGGTCCTTGATCTTGTCGATGCCGGCCTGGCCGCATTGGTCGTCGAGGTGTCCGCCTGGCGCGCCGCTGACACCGATGGCGCCGATCACCTCGCCTGCCGCGCGGATCGGCATGCCGCCGCCGACCGCGAGCACGTCGGTGATGTGGACCAGGTTCTGCGACGCCGGATTCTTCTGCCAGTTCTCGGCCACCGTGGCGCTGTTGTTGCGGGTGGTCAGCGCGGTGTAGGCCTTGCGCCGGCTGGTGTCGGGCGTGTGCGGGCCGGTGCCGTCACCGCGCGCGATGGCCTTGACCTGGCCGGCGCGATCGACCACCGTGGCCGAGACGTTGTAGCCGTTCTTCAGGCAGGCCTCGACGGCGGTCATCACCGCCTCGTTGGCCAGCGCCAGGCTGATGTTGCGCTCCATCCGCACGCCCTGTGCGCCGGCGGAGGTACAGAGCAGAGCGAGGGCAGCGCCGGCGAGCGGCACAAACGGCATCCGGGGTCGGGTCATCGCAGGTCTCCTTCGGGGGGTGGGGTCGCCGCCGACGCTCGAAGTCATGGCGCGCAGCGTCCAGCCGGTGTACGCGGCCGCAGGGTGCCTGCTTCCGCGTGCTGGATGATCAGCGCATCGGTGCGCCGGCGCAACGAGGACTCTAGGGGTGCCGCCGCAGTGGCCAAGCGTGCGCGTGAGGACCGCGATCAATTGCGCCAGCGCCTCGCGCTGCGCGCAGCGACGGGCGCGCCAGGTCAGGCCGACG
>JBBIPS010000478.1:0-2271 GCA_037442725.1 Burkholderiales bacterium
AGCGACTGGGCGGCGCGGCTCGGGGTGCAGGCGCGGCCGGCGCTGGTGGCGCTGTGCCGCGCGCAGCCCGCGCCCGACGCGAGCCATCCGGCGATGGTGGTGAACCTGGACGCGTGCATCCTGTGCACGCGCTGCGTGCGCGCCTGCCGCGAGGTGCAGGTCAACGACGTCATCGGCGTGGCGCGGCGCGGCGCGCGCTCGCACGTCGTCTTCGATCTCGACGCCGCGCTCGGCGCGAGCACGTGTGTCGGCTGCGGCGAGTGCGTCCAGGCCTGCCCGACCGGCGCGCTGAGCGCGAAGTCGCTGTGCGGCGACCAGCGCGTCGACCGGGCGGTCGACTCGGTCTGCCCGTACTGCGGCGTCGGCTGCCGCCTGACCTACAAAGTACGCGGCAACCGCATCGTCGCCGTCGACGGCGCCGACGGCGCTGCCAACCACGGCCGGCTGTGCGTCAAGGGCCGCTTCGGCCTCGACTACGTCAGCCACCGCCAGCGCCTGGTGCAGCCGCTGCTGCGCCGGCCCGGCGTGCCCAAGGACGCGCACTCGACGCCACGCCCGGACGACTGGCAGCAGGTGTTCCGCGCGGCGACGTGGGACGAGGCGCTGGACTTCGCCGCCGCCGGGCTGGCGCGCCTGCGCCGCAGCCACGGCGGCAGGACGCTCGCCGGCTTCGGCTCGGCCAAGGGCAGCAACGAGGAGGCCTACCTGTTCCAGAAGCTGGTGCGCACGGGCCTGGGCAGCAACAACGTCGACCACTGCACGCGGCTGTGCCATGCCAGCAGCGTGGCGGCGCTGCTCGAGGGT
The DNA here is from genome assembly GCA_037442725.1 of Burkholderiales bacterium. Taxonomy (GTDB): domain Bacteria; phylum Pseudomonadota; class Gammaproteobacteria; order Burkholderiales; family Burkholderiaceae_C; genus Pseudaquabacterium. The sequence goes on from JBBIPS010000478.1 coordinate 805, forward strand.
GTCGGCTCGGGCGCGGTGAGCAATCCGGTGGCCGACGTGCGGCAGGCGGCGCTGGTGCTGTTGATCGGCTGCAACCCGGCGTCGAACCATCCGGTGGCAGCCAGCTGGATCAAGAACGCCGCGGCGGCGGGAACCAGGATCGTGCTGGCCGATCCGCGCCGTACCGATCTGGCGCGCCACGCCTGGCGCACGCTGCAGTTCAGGCCCGACACCGACGTGGCGCTGCTCAACGCGATGCTGCACACGGTGATCGAGGAGGGCCTGACCGACCCGGTCTTCGTGCGCGAGCGGGTCGACAACTTCGAGGCGATCGAGGCCAGTGTGCGGGGCTGCTCGCCCGAGCGCATGGCGCCGATCTGCGGCGTCCCGGCCGAGGCGATCCGCGAGGTCGCGCGTGCCTACGCGAACAGCCCGGCGTCGATGATCCTGTGGGGCATGGGCGTGAGCCAGCATGTGCACGGCACCGACAACGTGCGCTGCCTGATCGCGCTGGCCAGCATCACCGGCCAGATCGGCAGGCCCGGCTGCGGACTGCATCCGCTGCGCGGCCAGAACAACGTGCAGGGCGCGAGCGACGCCGGACTGATCCCGATGATGTTGCCCGACTACCGGCGCGTCGACGACGCCGCGGCGCACGCCTGGTTCGAGGACTTCTGGCACACCGCGCTGGACCGCGAGCCCGGGCTGACGGTGGTCGAGATCCTGCACAAGGCGCAGGCGGCCGAGGACGATCCGCGCAAGGTCCGCGGCATGTACGTGATGGGCGAGAACCCGGCGATGAGCGACCCCGATCTCAACCACGCGCGCGCCGGGCTGGCGAGCCTGCAGCACCTGGTGGTGCAGGACCTGTTCATGACCGAGACCGCCTGGCTCGCCGACGTGGTGCTGCCGGCCAGCGCCTGGCCCGAGAAGACCGGCACGGTGACCAACACCGACCGCGTGATCCAGATGGGCCGGCGCGCGCTCGACGCCCCCGGCGCTGCGCGGCAGGACCTGTGGATCGTGCAGCAGATCGCGCGCCGCCTGGGGCTGGACTGGCACTACGCGGGCGCGGACTCGGGCGTGGCGGCGGTGTACGAAGAGATGCGCCAGGCGCTGCACGGCGCGATCGCGGGCATCAGCTGGGAGCGGCTCGAGCGCGAGGGCGGCGTCACCTATCCGTGCCTGGCCGAAGACGATCCGGGCCGCCCGGTGGTCTTCACCGAGCGCTTCCCGACGCCGGATGGCCGCGTCAGGCTGGTGCCGGCCGGCATCGTGCCGGCCGACGAGCGTCCCGATGACGACTACCCCTTCGTGCTGATCACCGGGCGCCAGCTCGAGCACTGGCACACCGGCAGCATGACGCGGCGCACGCCGGTGCTCGACGCGCTCGAACCGACCGCCACGGCCAGCCTGAACGGCCAGGACCTGCAACGCCTGGGGCTGCGCGCCGGCGACGTGCTGACGGTGGCCTCGCGCCGCGGCAGC
>JBBIPS010000479.1:0-2247 GCA_037442725.1 Burkholderiales bacterium
CCGCGGGCAGCAGGCGCGCCGCCACCGCGGCGGCCGAGCCGCCCGACGAGCCGCCGGGAACGCGGGCGACGTCCCACGGGTTGCGCGTCGGCCCCCAGGCCGAGTTCTCGGTGCCCGAGCCCATCGCGAACTCGTCGCAGTTGAGCTTGCCCAGGCTGACCATGCCTGCACCGCCGCCGGCCAGCCCCAGGCGCGCGACGACGGTGGCGTCGAACGGGCTGCGGTAGCCGGCGAGGATCTTCGAGCCGGCGGTGGTGGGACCGGCGGCGGTGACGAAGATGTCCTTGTGCGCGATCGGCACGCCCAGCAGCGCCGAGCGCTCGCCGGCTGCGCGGCGCGCGTCGGCGGCGCGTGCGTCGGCCAGCGCCACATCGGCGTCGACATGGACGAAAGCGCCGAGCGCGGCGTGGGCGTCGATGCGCGCCAGCAGGTGCGTCACCAGCTCCGCGCTCGACAGCGCTCCGGCCTGCAGCGCGCGAGCCAGCTCGGCCACGCCCATTTCGTGCAGGTTCATCGGGCGAGCCCCGGCCTCATTCGAGCACCCGGGGCACCAGGTACAACCCGTCCTCGACCGCAGGCGCACTGCGCTGGTTGGCGGCGCGCTGGTCAGCCTCGGTCACGACATCCTCGCGCAGCCGCAGTGGCACCTCGTGCAGCGCCGACAGCGGCGTGAACAGGGGCTCGACGCCAGAGGTGTCGACGGCGCTCATCTGCTCGACGATCGAGAAGAAGCCGTTGAGCTGGCCGAGCAGCGTGTCCCGCTCGGCCGGTGCCAGTTCGAGCCGCGCCAGGTGCGCGATGCGGCTTACATCCTGCGGTGTCAGCGCCATGGAAATTACGTCTTGAAGCGGGTTCGCCAGTGAAGAAAACCGGGGGCTTCGGTTATTATCGCCCGCTGACCATGACCCTTCGCGTCCCGGTCGGCGCCACGGCACCGCTGCGGCATCCGGGCGGGCGCGCAGGACCGGCAAGACCCCCTTCTCGGCATGATGCCCGCCGCGGCGGTGCAGGCCCCGGCACACGCGGCATGAGCGAGCCACACCACCTCCTGTCGATCCTGCACTGCGTGCCCGCGTCGTCGCACGCAATGCCTGCCACCGGCTCGATGGATTGAGTTCCCACCCATGTTCGAATCCCTGCGCCGCTACTTCTCGACCGACCTGGCCATCGACCTCGGCACCGCCAACACGCTGATCTACGTGCGCGGCAAGGGCATCGTGCTCGACGAGCCGTCGGTGGTTGCCATCCGCCACGAAGGCGGCCCCAACGGCAAGAAGACCATCCAGGCCGTCGGCAAGGAAGCCAAGGCCATGCTCGGCAAGGTGCCCGGCAACATCGAGGCCATCCGGCCGATGAAGGACGGCGTGATCGCCGACTTCACCGTCACCGAGCAGATGCTCAAGCAGTTCATCAAGATGGTGCACCCGCGCTCGATGATGAAGCCGAGCCCGCGCATCATCATCTGCGTGCCGTGCGGCTCGACCCAGGTCGAGCGCCGCGCGATCCGCGAGTCGGCTCTGGGCGCCGGCGCGAGCGAGGTCTACCTGATCGAGGAGCCGATGGCCGCGGCGATCGGCGCCGGGCTGCCGGTGTCCGAAGCCTCGGGGTCGATGGTCGTCGACATCGGCGGCGGCACCACCGAGGTCGGCGTGATCTCGCTCGGCGGCATGGTCTACAAGGGCAGCGTGCGCGTGGGCGGCGACAAGTTCGACGAGGCCATCATCAACTACATCCGCCGCAACTACGGCATGCTGATCGGCGAGCCGACGGCCGAGGCCATCAAGAAGAACATCGGCAGCGCGTTTCCCGGCTCCGAGGTCAAGGAGATCGAGGTCAAGGGCCGCAACCTCTCCGAGGGCGTGCCGCGCAGTTTCACGATCTCGTCCAACGAGATCCTCGAGGCACTCACCGATCCGCTCAACCAGATCGTCTCGAGCGTCAAGAACGCGCTCGAGCAGACCCCGCCCGAGCTCGGCGCCGACATCGCCGAGCGCGGCATGATGCTGACCGGCGGCGGCGCACTGCTGCGCGATCTGGATCGCCTGCTCGCCGAGGAGACCGGCCTGCCGGTGCTGGTGGCCGAGGACCCGCTGACCTGCGTCGTGCGCGGCTGCGGCATGGCGCTCGAACGCATGGAGCGGCTGGGCAGCATCTTCACCTCGGAGTGAGAGCCTGAGATTGGGTGAGCTGCTTCGCAGCGCGGGCCGGGCGCGCGCCGGCGCCGCTCGCCACGCGGCGCGGCGCCGG
>JBBIPS010000480.1:0-2240 GCA_037442725.1 Burkholderiales bacterium
GCGCGCCGGCACGCCGCCTGCGCGCCAGCGCGCCGGCGACGTGCCGCTGCCCGATCGGCCTGCCGCAGGCGTGCCGGGCACGGGCCCGGCCTGGGCCGGCCGCGACCGGTTCGTGCAGCGGCTCGTGGCGCTGGGCGACCTGGCGCAGCCGGCGCCCGGCGCCGCCGTCGACGACGCGGCACTGGTCGACGCCTTGCGCAGCTTTCAGCAGCGTCATGGCCTGGACGACGACGGGCAGCTCGGCCCGGCGACGCTGGCGCAGTTGCAGGTCAGTCCGGCCGCGCGCATGCGGCAGATCGAGCTGACGCTCGAGCGGCTGCGCTGGACGCCGCTGGTGCAGGCGCCGCGCATGCTCGTCGTCAACATCCCCGAGTTCATGCTGCGCGCCTACGAGGTGCACGGCGGCCGCATCGACGTGCAGCAGGAGATGAAGGTCATCGTCGGCAAGGCGCTCGACACGCGCACGCCCCTGCTCGACGAGGCGATGCGCTTCATCGAGTTCAGCCCGTACTGGAACGTGCCGCCGTCGATTGCGCGCGCCGAGACGGTGCCGCGGTTGCGCCGCGACCCGGCCTACTTCGAGCGCGAGGGATTCGAGTTCGTCGCCGCCGACGGCCGCGTCCTTCCGACGTTGAACGCCGAGCGACTCGACGCGGTGCTGGCCGGCTCGCTGCGCATCCGCCAGCGCCCCGGGCCGCGCAATGCATTGGGCGACATCAAGTTCGTCTTTCCGAACCGCGACAACATCTACCTGCACCACACGCCGACGCCGCAACTGTTCGGGCGCGGGCGGCGTGACTTCAGCCACGGCTGCATCCGCGTCGAGCGGCCGGTGGCACTGGCCCGCTTCGTGCTGCAGGGCATGCCGCAATGGACCGAAGAGCGCATCCGCCGGGCGATGGCCGCCGGCAGGTCGACGACGCTGCGGCTGGCCGAGCCGCTGCCGGTGCTGATCGCCTACGCCACCGCGCTGGTCAAGCAGGGGCGGATCCACTTCTACCCGGACATCTACGGGCATGATCGCGTCCTCGACGCCGCGCTGCGCCAGCGTCGCGCAGAGCGGCGCCCGATCGCGATCGACGGCCCCGGCGCATGAGAGGATCTCCCGCATGACCGACCCACACGTCCCGACCCGCCGCCGCTTCCTGCACCACAGCGCACGGTTTGCCGCCGCCGGTGCGTTTCCCGGGCTGACCGCGCGCGCCCACGCCACCGCGCCCGCGGCGCGCGAGCTGGCGCTGGCGCACACCCACACCGGCGAGCGCATCGCGCTCGTCTATGCCATCGGTGCGGACTTCGTGCCCGCGGCGCTGGGGTCGCTGAACCACTTCCTGCGCGACCACTACACCGGCGATGTCGGGCTGATCGACCCGCAGTTGTTCGACCTGCTGCATCGGGTGCAGCTGACCCTGGGCGGCGCAGGGCGGGTCTTCGAGGTCATCTCGGGCTACCGCAGCGTGGTCACCAACGCCACGCTGCGGCTGACGCGTGGCGGCGGCGTGGCCGGCCACAGCCTGCACATGGAGGGCCGCGCGATCGACGTGCGGCTGTCCGGCGTCGCGCTCGCGGACCTGCGCGACGCAGCGCTGTCGCTGCAGCGCGGCGGCGTGGGCTACTACCCGCACGAGCAATTCGTCCACCTCGACACCGGTCGCGTGCGGCGCTGGTAGCTCGGCGCAGCGTGGCGCCGCTGACCGGGGCGTTCAGCGCAACAGCGGCGTGGCGGCGATGCGCGCGTCGATGTCGGCCAGCATGCGCTGGTAGGCCGGCGCGCCGACGCCGCCGTAGCGGCGCACGAACTCGGCCTCGGGCAGCGACTCGGGCAGGTCGGCGATCGCCGGCAGCAGGTCGGACTCGCTCGGCCCCGCGGCCAGCGCGACCTGCAGCTTGCGCGGCGCCTGGATCGCCAGCGTGCCCAGGCGCGTGCCGGCGCGGTCGGCGGCCAGATCGTTGAAGCTGAAGCCGCTGCCGCCGCGCGCGTCGGCCAGTTCCTTGTACAGGCCGACCGCGTCGGCCAGCGGACTGCCGGCCGCGGCCGCCAGCACCGCCGAGACCAGGTAGTGCAGCGGCGTGTCGTCGCGACCGGCCAGCGTGATGTGCTGCGGCAGCGGCTGCGCCCACGACCTGGCCGCGGGCACCAGCGTCGACAGGTCGAGCCGGTTGGCGTGGAACGCCAGCACCAGCAGCGCCGCGCGGTTCTCCAGCGCGGCGTCGCCGCCGGCGTCGGTGCGCTCCTGCAC
>JBBIPS010000481.1:0-2239 GCA_037442725.1 Burkholderiales bacterium
CCCTCACACGACGGTACCGAACAGTCTGCCGACACCGGCCGTCGCTGCCATTGCCAGCGCGCCCCAGAACGCCACCCGGCCGGCGGCCTTGGCCACCGGTGCGCCGCCGGCGCGCGCCGCCAGCGCGCCGAGCGTGGTCAGGAATGCCAGCGACGTGCCGGCCACCACCGCAGCGATGCTCGTGGCCGGCGCCATCAGCGCGGCCAGCAGCGGCAACACGCCGCCGGCGGTGAAGGTCAGTGCCGAGGCCAGCGCCGCTTGCACCGGGCGTGCTGCCAGCTGGTCCGACACGCCGAGCTCGTCGCGCGCGTGCGCCGCCAGCGCGTCGCGGGCCGTCAACTGGGCGGCCACCTGCAGGGCCAGTTCGGCGCTCAGGCCGCGGCTCTCGTAGATCGAGGCCAGTTCGCGCTGCTCGACCTCGGGCTGGCTGCGCAGCTCTTCGAGCTCGCGCGCGATGTCGGCGGCCTCGGTGTCGGACTGCGAGCTGACCGACACATACTCGCCGGCGGCCATCGACATCGCACCGGCCATCAGCCCGGCCACGCCGGCCACCATCAATTCGCTGCGCCCGGCGCTGGCCGCTGCCACGCCGACCAGCAGGCTGGCCGTCGAGACGATGCCGTCGTTGGCGCCCAGCACGGCGGCGCGCAGCCAGCCGATGCGCTCGATGCGATGGAGTTCGGGGTGGGTGGTGCGGGCCATTCGAGTCCTCTTCGATCCGGGTTCAACGCGCAAGCCGCACTGACCGATCCTCCGCTTCATGCGACGCATCGCCATGCCAGCGGCGCAGCCATTTGGCCGCCTCGACCCATGTCGCCGCGAGCAAGGGGGGTGCACAGGCGGTCGAGCCCATCGCAGGCCCCAAGGGCACGGAGCGCAGCACGCCTGTGGCCCAAGGGAAGAACTGCACCGGCAGTGTCAGCCCGCCGCGGGTGACGACGCGCGGTGCCCCGTCGGGCGCGCGCCAATTCGCGTCGCCAGACGCTCAGGGTGGCGCCAGCGTGACGCAGGGTGTCGTGAACGGCACCCGCATGACCTGGATCGTGACATGCCCGATCTCGAAGCGGTCGTGCAACTGCTCGGTGGCCTGCTGCAGGAAGGCGTCGTCGGCATGGCACTCGGGCATCACCAGCTGCGCCGTCAAGGCAAGCTCCGAAGTGCCCATCGCCCAGACGTGCAGGTCGTGCACGCGCGATACGCCGGGCAGGGATTGCAGTAGCGCCTGCACCGCGTGCAGGTCGACGCTTTCGGGCACGCCGTCGAACAGCAGGTGCAGCGATTGCCTGAACAGGCTCCAGGTGCCCCAGACGATGACGGCGGCGATGACCAGGCTCGTCAACGAGTCGAGCCAGGTCCAGCCGTAGGCCAGCGCAAGACCACCGGCAACCACGACGCCGGCCGAGACCAGCGCGTCGGCCGCCATGTGCAGGAACGCACCGCGGATGTTGAGGTCGCGCGCGCGACCGCGCAGGAACAGTAGCGCGGTGGCGGTGTTGACGACGATGCCCGTGCCGGCAACCAGCATGATCGTCACGCCCTCGATCTGCGCGGGCGACTGCAATCGGTGCAAAGCCTCCCAGGCCATCGAGCCCATCGCCACGAGCAGCAGCAGCGCGTTGATGAAGGCGCCCAGGATGCTGGCGCGCTTCCAGCCGTAGGTATGGCGCGCATCGGGCCGCAGCCGACCGGCCAGTGCACCGCCCCAGGCCAGCACCAGGCCGATGACGTCGCTCAGGTTGTGCCCGGCGTCGGCCAGCAGCGCCAGCGAGTTCGCGGTCCAGCCATAGAACGCTTCGATGGTGACAAAGGCCATGTTCAAACCGATGCCGACCGCGAACGCGGCGTTGAAGTCGGCCGCAGTCTGGCCGTGTCCAGGGCTGTGCCCGTGGCCTGCGGTCATGGGCCACCCTTCTCGCCGCGATGCACGCCGGACAGTTCGGTGCCGGGCGCCGCGGTGCCGGAAGTGGCTGCCTCGCGCTGCAGGTTCCCGTACCGCTGTTGCAGCCGTCGCACGGGTTCGTCGGTGTCGATGATCACTTCGTGGCGGAATGAAACCATGCGCGACGGCACATGTCGGGACTGTGCTGCAACAGCCCTTTTCCGGCAAGGCCCAGTCTTGTCCAATGAGGTTTGAGCCTGGAGCCGGGCTCGTGATTCCAACGAGGAATGAGCCTGGAGGGGTCTGGGGAAAGGCGATCGAGCGGCTGATGGGCAGCCGCCTGGCGGGGTGTGTCGATCA
>JBBIPS010000482.1:0-2237 GCA_037442725.1 Burkholderiales bacterium
GACGCGGCCGGGCTGCGCGTCTACGGTCCGGCACTGCAGCCGCCGGGCGAGCCGGCGCGCGAGCCGCACGTCGCGCCGCGCATCGAAGCGCCGCCCGACGCCTTCCTCGGCAGCGCCCACGTCAGCGCTGGCGAGCTGATCGCCGATCGGCTGCTGAGCCCGCTCGAAGTGCGGGCGCAGGGTCGACCCGCGCCGCCCCGCAGCGCAACGGCGCGGGCCGGTGCCTGAACCCTTCCGAAATCCTCCCGAGAGCCCCTGCCATGACCCGTCAGATCCGCAACATCGCCATCATCGCGCACGTCGACCATGGCAAGACCACGCTGGTCGACCAGTTGCTGCGCCAGAGCGGCACCTTCCGCGACAACGAGAAGGTGGCCGAGCGCGTGATGGACAGCAACGACCTCGAGCGCGAGCGCGGCATCACGATCCTGTCCAAGAACTGCGCCGTGGAGTGGAAGGGCACGCACATCAACATCGTCGACACCCCCGGGCACGCCGACTTCGGTGGCGAGGTCGAGCGCGTGCTGTCGATGGTCGACAGCGTGCTGCTGCTGGTCGACGCGGTCGAGGGGCCGATGCCGCAGACACGCTTCGTCACGCGCAAGGCGCTGGCGCTGGGGTTGAAGCCGATCGTCGTCGTCAACAAGGTCGATCGCCCCGGCGCGCGGGCGGACTACGTCATCAACGCCACCTTCGACCTGTTCGACAAGCTGCACGCCACCGAGGACCAGCTCGACTTCCCGGTCGTCTTCGCTTCCGGGCTGAACGGCTGGGCCACGCTCGAGCCCGGCAGCGTCGGCTCCGACCTGGCGCCGCTGTTCGACGCCATCCTGCAGCACGTGCCGGCACACCAGGGCGCGGCCGATGCGCCGCTGCAGTTGCAGATCTGCTCGCTCGACTACTCGTCCTACGTCGGTCGCATCGGCATCGGCCGCATCAACCAGGGCAGCTTGAAGCCGATGCAGGACGTGGCCGTCTACAGCGGGCCCGACACCCTGCCCGTCAAGGCGCGCGTGAACCAGGTGCTGGTGTTCGAAGGACTCGAGCGCAAGCAGGCGAGCGAGGCCGGCCCCGGCGACATCGTGCTGGTCAACGGCATCGAGGGCATCGGCATCGGCGTCACGTTGACCGACATCGAGCGCCCGCTGCCGCTGCCGATGCTGCTCGTCGACGAGCCGACGCTGACGATGAACTTCTGCGTCAACAACTCGCCGCTGGCCGGACGCGAGGGCCGGTACGTGACGAGCCGGCAGCTGCGCGACCGGCTCGAGCGCGAGTTGCAGAGCAACGTCGCGCTGCGCGTCAAGGAGACCGACGAGGACGGCGTCTTCGAGGTCTCGGGCCGCGGCGAGCTGCACCTGACGATCCTGCTCGAGAACATGCGGCGCGAGGGCTACGAGCTGGCGGTGAGCAAGCCGCGCGTGGTGTTCCACGAGGTCGAAGGCGAGCGCCACGAGCCGGTCGAGCTCGTCACCGTCGACGTCGAGGAACAGCACCAGGGCGCGGTGATGCAGGCCCTGGGCGAGCGCCGCGCCGACCTCGCCAACATGGAGTCCGACGGCCGCGGGCGCGTCCGGCTCGACTACCGCATCCCGGCGCGCGGGCTGATCGGCTTTTCCAACGAGTTCCTCAACCTCACCCGCGGTACCGGCCTGATCAGCAACATCTTCGACGGCTACGAGCCGTACAAGGGCGAGATCGCCGGGCGCAAGAACGGCGTGCTCATCAGCATGGACGACGGCGAGATCGTGACCTACGCGCTGGGCAAGCTCGACGACCGTGGTCGCATGTTCGTGCGCGCCGGCGACCCCGTCTACGAAGGCATGATCGTCGGCATCCACAGCCGCGACAACGACCTCGTCGTCAACGCGGTGCGGCAGAAGCAGCTCACCAACTTCCGCGTCAGCGGCAAGGAGGACGCCATCAAGATCACGCCCGCGATCGACCTGACCCTGGAGTACGCGGTCGAGTTCATCGCCGACGACGAGCTGGTCGAGATCACGCCGAAGTCGATCCGCATCCGCAAGCGCTACCTGAAGGAACACGACCGAAAGCGTGCCTTGCGTGAAGCGGCCTGACCTGCACCACGCCGTGCGCGTTTTCGGTCGTCGACCGGGCTCGGCAGGACGAAGCCCTCGCGCCCGTCGAGCCGATGGCCTGCTGCGTCGCGCAGCGTCGCCTCCAGGCCGATCCCGTCCTGCGCGGCGGGCGGGCCGGGTGCGCGACGGGGCCGCCGC
>JBBIPS010000483.1:0-2228 GCA_037442725.1 Burkholderiales bacterium
TGTCCGCACGCGCAGCGCCCGGCGCGGCAGCGCCCGCCGCCGAGCCGATCCGGCTGGCCTTGATCGAGGGCCTGTCCGGCGCCTTCGCCAACGCCGGCGAGGCGGTGTATCGCAACCTGGTCTGGGCCGTCGAGCGCGTCAACCGGCGCGGCGGCGTCCGGCTGCCCGGCGGCGCACGCGCGCTCGAGCTGGTGCGCATGGACAGCAAGGGCGCCGTCGACGAGGCCTTGTCCGCGCTCAGGGGCGCGCTCGACCGGCGCATCGCCTTCGTGCTGCAGGGCAACAGCTCGGCCGTCGCCGCCGCGCTCGTCGACGCGCTGGCGCGGCACAACGAGCGCGCGCCCGACCGCCGCGCGCTGTTCCTCAACTACTCGGCGGTCGACCCGGTGCTGACGAACGAGCGCTGCAGCTTCTGGCACTTCCGCTTCGACGCCCACGCCGACATGCGGCTGGCGGCGTTGATGGCGGTGCTCGAGGACGACCGCCGGCTGCACAGCGTCTACCTGATCGGCCAGGACTACAGCTTCGGCCAGCACGTGAACCGGCGCGCGCGCGCCATGATCGAGGCGCGCCGGCCCGACATCGAGATCGTCGGCGACGAGCTGCACCCGCTCGGCCGCGTCAAGGACTTCCTGCCCTACGCCACCAAGATCCGCGCCAGCGGCGCGCAGGCGGTGGTCACCGGCAACTGGGGCAACGACCTGACGCTGCTCGTCAAGGCGGTGCGCGAGTTGGGGCTGCCGCTGAAGTTCTACACCTTCTACGGCAACGCGCTCGGCGTCCCCGCGACGCTCGGCGCGGCCGGCGTCGGCTCGGTGCTGGCGGTGGCCGAGTGGCATCCCAACCTGGGCGGCGCGGCGTCCGACGCGCTGGTGGCGGCGTTCCGCGAGCGGTTTCCCGATCCGCGCGACGACTACCTGCACCTGCGCATGCAGGCGATGATCGAACTGCTGGTGCAGGCGATCGAGCGCGCGCGCAGCACCGAGGCCGGCGCCGTCGCGCGCGCGCTCGAGGGACTGCGGCTGGCCCCGCAGGCGCTCGGCCTCGCGCATGAAGGCGTGATGCGCGAGGCCGACCACCAGTTCCAGCAACCGCTCGTCGTCAGCGTGATGGAGCACGCGGGTACCCCCGGCGTGCGGTTCGACGTCGAGGGCTCGGGCTACGGTTTCCGCACGCTGCGGCGCTTCGACGCGCGGCAGGTCGAACTGCCCGATAGCTGCCAGATGACGCGGCCGGATTGACGACGACAAGCGACAACTCGTGAAGACGCTGGGCAGCCTGAGGAGGCTTTCGATGCGCGAGACAGTCATTCGGTTGCCGGCCAGCCAGATCCGCGCGGTCGCCAACGCCGGCCTCGGCCGCAGCGACGTGCTGGCGTTCTGGTTCGGCGAGAGCGACGAGGTCACGCCGCCGCCAGTGCGCGACGCGGCCGCGCGCTCGCTGATGCAGGGCGAGACCTTCTACTCGCACAACCTCGGGCTGGCCGAGCTGCGCGACGCGCTGCGGGGCTACACCGCCGCGCTGCACGGCGACCCGGGGCCGGAGCGCATCGCCGTCACCTCGTCGGGCGTGACGGCGCTGATGCTGGCGATGCAATTGCTCGTCGACGCCGGCAGCCAGGTGGTGGTCGTCACCCCGGTGTGGCCGAACCTGCCGGCGCAGCCGGCGATCCTCGGCGCCGACGTGCGGCGCGTCGCGCTCACGCCGGATGCGCGCGGCGCCTGGCGGCTCGACCTCGATCGGCTGCTGGCTGCGGTCACGCCGGCCACGCGCGTGCTGCTGGTCAACTCACCCAACAACCCCACCGGCTGGAGCTTGACCCGTGCCGAGCAGCAGGCGCTGCTCGACCATTGCCGTCGCACCGGCACCTGGATCGTCGCCGACGAGGTCTACGAGCGGATCTGGTTCGGCGCGGGCGCGGCCTCTGCGCCGAGCCTGCTCGACCTGGCGGCGCCCGACGATCGGGTGATCGTCGTGCAGAGCTTTTCCAAGACCTTCCTGATGACCGGCTGGCGGCTCGGCTGGCTGGTGTTGCCGCGCGGTCATCTGGAAGCGATCGGCAAGCTGATCGAGTTCAACAGCTCGTGCGCGCCGGTGTTCGTGCAGCGCGGTGCGCTGGCGGCGCTGGCCGACGCCGAACGGTCGGTGCCCGACCTGGTGGCGCGGCTGCGCCATTGCCGCGACACGCTGTGCGCGGCGCTGGCCGGCCTGCCCGGCGTGCAGGTGGC
>JBBIPS010000484.1:0-2210 GCA_037442725.1 Burkholderiales bacterium
CTACATGTTCATACTAATTGCCGGCAGCGCCTCGCCAGCCGACACGCACAACCGCACGCCGGCGCGCGCGATGCGCGGGGCCAGCCCCTCGTGCAGCAGGTTGCGGTACAGCGAGGGCACGCTGAACAGCACGGTCGGGCGCTGTTCGGCCACGGTCGCGGCCACGCTCGACGCGGTTGGCCATTGCGGGTCGAGGATCAGCGTCGCGCCGATCTTGAGCCCGGCGAACAGCGCGTTGGTCTGCGGGTAGGCAAAGAACAGCTTCGAGCTCGCGAACAGCCGGTCATCGGCGCGGATGCCGAGCCCTTCGCGCGAGACCTGGTCGATGCGCCGTGCGAAGCCGTGCCGGTGCACCACCGCCTTCGGGCGTCCCGAGGTACCCGAAGAGTGGCACCAGGCGACCGGTGCGTCCTCGTCCATCGGCACTGCCGCGATGGGCGCCGCCAGATCGACCGCAGCGTGCCATTCGTGCTGCAGCAGCACGCGCTGGCGCCACGCTGCCGGCGTGTCGTCACCGGACTCGGCCAGGATCACGCTGAACCCGGCCTCGTCGAGGATGTACTGCCACTCGGGCGCGGGCACGCGCGGGTTGACGGCCACCGCCACGGCGCCGGCCCAGATCGCACCGAGGAATGCGACCACCCAGTCGATGCCATCGGGCAGCTTGATCGCGATGCGATCGCCCGGCCCGATACCGCGCGCGTGCCACAACGCGGCGGCGCGCGCGACGCGCTCGCGCAGCGCGCCGTAGCTGAGCGTGTGCTCGCCGCAGTGCAGCGCGATGCGCTGTGCGTCGTGGTCGCCGAGCAGCACCTGCGCGGCGTTCAGCCGCGCCGCCCGGGTGGTCGGGCCCGCAGCGGCGCGCACCTCCGGGCTGAACCGGCCGGGCTGGCCGATGCGCCAGCGCTGGTACTCCGTGGCGAGCATCCGCGCGTGCTCGTTTTCCTCGGCGGCGAGCTCGCGGTAGAGCTGTTGCTCGGCCGCGCCCAAGCCGGCGCGGCTCGCGCGCACGCCGAAGAACTCGGCGGCGCGCTGTTCGAGCGCGATCGCGATGCGGAACAGGTTGGCCGGATCCTGCGGGCGGTTCTCGACGTCGGCGAAGATCGCCGCCAGCTCGACGCGGAAGGCCTGTGTCGGCGCCGGCACATCGGCGTGGTAGCGCCGCGCGAGCGTCTCCATGTGCTCGCCTTCCATCAGCGCGAAGCGACCGAACAGCGCGCGCAGCGCCGGGTCGGCGCTGTCGGCCGCGGCGCGCTGGTAGAAGGCGCGCGCGCCGAGTTCGATCTCGAAGGCCATGCGCACGCCTTCCAGCGCCGCGGCCTCACCGGCACGGTGCACGTCGAGCAGTTCGAGCTTGCCGCCGCAATCCGGGCACAGCCCGTAGGGCAGTGCAAAGCCGACGCTGACCTTCGCGCATTGCGGGCAGCGCCAGCGCAGGCTGGCATGGGCGCAGCAGATGTACTGGCCGTCCAGGTCTTCGACCGGTCGGTGACACTTCGGGCACAGCATGGCGACTCCCCTCGGATGAGCACCGCTTCGTTCGGCGCTGCGGGGGTCAGGCCCCGTCCAGTGCCGCCAGCTCGCGCAGCAGTCGCTGCGCGTGCACGGCGGCCACCTGACGCCGGTAGTTGGACTGCGTCACCGTCGTTCGCATCGGGCTGACCTGCCTTTGCACCAGCTTCGACAACAGCGCCAGCCCGGCGTCGTCGAGCGGTCTGCCGACCAGCGCCTCGGTGCCCTGCAGCAGCAGCGGGTGCGAGTTGGTGCCGGTGAGCGCGATGCGCAGCCTGGCGATCGCGCTGCCCTGCCGGCTGAGTGCGCACGCCACGCCGGCGAGCGGGAAGTCCATTGCGCCGCGCACACGCGCCTTGCGGTAGCCGCTGACGCGGCCCGGCGCGGGCGCCGGCAGGTGCACGCGGGCCAGGACTTCGTCGCGCTCTAGCGTCAGGTGCGCCGCGCCATCGTCGCGATAGCAGTCGGCCAGCGCGATGCGGCGTGTACCGCGGCTGGCGACCAGCTCGACCTCGGCGCCCAGCGCGATCAGCGCCGGGGCCAGGTCGCCGCTGAACGCGGCGTGGCAGCGCCGGCCCTGCGGCGCGACGTGGCAGACGTCGCCGCCGCGCTTGAGGCAGTAGCCGTTGGCGGCACGCCACCATTCGCTCTGGTTGTAGAACACGCAGCGCGTGTCGAGGCACAGGTTGCCGCCGAGC
>JBBIPS010000485.1:0-2209 GCA_037442725.1 Burkholderiales bacterium
TGCGGCTGCCCGACGGCCAGGTGCTGTGCGGCGCGACGTCGCAGCCCGGCGATGACGACCCCGACCTGCGCGACGCCGACCACGCGCACAACCTGGCCGTGCTGCAGCGACTGACCGGCTGGCTGCCACCCGCGGGCACAGCGTTGCGACTGACGGGCCGCGTCGGCTGGCGCGTGCAGAGCGCCGACCGGCTGCCGCTGCTCGGACCGGTGCCGTCGGTGACGCCGACCGATGCACCCCGCCTCGACCAGCCGCGCCTCGTGCCGCGCCAGCACGGGCTGTACGTCCTGACCGCGCTCGGCTCGCGCGGCCTGACGCATGCCGCACTCGCAGGCGAAGTGCTGGCGAGCTGGATCAGCGGTGCGCCGATCCCGGCGCCAGCCAGCCTGCTCGATGCGCTCGACCCGGCACGGTTCGCGGCGCGTGCCGCCCGGCGCCGGGCCTGAGCGCCGCGCCGTCGCGTTGCCTCGTCAGTCGAAGACCAGCGTGCTGACGCCGCTGGCCGTGCCGAGCAGGCACACGCGCGCACGCTGGCGCGCGAAGATGCCGACGGTGACGATGCCCGGCCACTGGTTGATCTCGCTCTCCATCGCCAGCGGATCGGCAATGGCCAAGCCACGCACGTCGACGACGAGGTTGCCGTTGTCGGTGCGCACGCCTTCGCGCAGCGTCGCCACGCCACCATAGGCTGCCTCGAAGCGCCGCGCCACCTGCCCCACCGCCATCGGAATCACCTCGACCGGTAGCGGGTAGGCCCCGAGCACCTCGACGCGCTTGGACGCGTCGGCGATGCAGATGAAGCGCTCGGCCAGATCGGCGACGATCTTCTCGCGCGTCAGTGCCGCGCCGCCGCCCTTGATCATGCAGCCGTGCGGGTCGATCTCGTCGGCGCCATCGATGTACACCGGAATGCGCTCGACCTGGTTCGCGTCGAGCACCGCGATGCCAAGTGCCCGCAGGCGCGCGGTGCTCTGCTCCGAACTCGAGACCGCGCCGGCAACGCGGTCCCTGACCGAGGCGAGCGCGTCGATGAAGTGGTTCACCGTCGAACCCGTGCCGACGCCGATCACGGCGCCCGGCACGACGTAGTCGAGCGCGGCGCGGGCGACGAGCGCCTTGAGTTCATCCTGTGTCATGGGGTCGGGCGCGGCCGCTGCGGCCGATCGGTCGGGGACAATGCGCGATTATGGCTTTCGTCCCCTACGCGCTGGCGCAGCCGTTCCTGTTCGGTCTCGATGCCGAGCGCGCGCACGACGTGACGCTCGATGCCATCGCCGCGCTGCAGGGCACACCGCTGCAGGGCTTGTGGTCCCGGCCCCGCGTCGCCGACCCGGTGCGACTGGTCGGCCTCGACTTCCCGAACCGCATCGGCCTGGCGGCGGGCCTGGACAAGAACGGTCGCTGCATCGACGGCCTGGGCGCGATGGGCTTCGGCTTCATCGAGGTCGGCACCGTCACACCCGAAGCCCAGCCGGGCAACCCGAAGCCGCGCCTGTTCAGGCTGCCGCAGGCCGCTGCGCTGATCAACCGCATGGGGTTCAACAACGCCGGGCTCGCCGCCTTCATCGCCAACGTCGAGCGCTCGCGGCGCTTTCGCGCCGGCGGCGGCGTGCTCGGCCTGAACATCGGCAAGAACGCAGCGACGCCGATCGAGCGGGCGGAGGACGACTACACGCTCGGACTCGAAGGCGTCTATGCCCACGCGGACTACGTCGCGATCAACATCTCCAGCCCGAACACGAAGAACCTGCGCACGCTGCAGGGCGACGCCGCACTCGACGCCTTGCTCGGCGCCCTGCAGGCACGCAAGGCCGAGCTGGCAAGCGAGCACGGTCGCAGCGTGCCGCTGTTCGTCAAGATCGCGCCCGACCTCGACGACGCGCAGGTCAGGCTCGTCGCCGCCACGCTGCGCGCCAACGGCATCGACGGCGTGATCGCCACCAACACGACGCTGGCCCGCACGGCGGTACAGGGACTGCGCCACGCCGAAGAAGGCGGCGGTCTGTCCGGCGCGCCGCTGCGCGCGGCCAGCAACCGGGTGATCGCGCTGCTGCGCGCCGAACTCGGCCGCGCCTTCCCGATCATCGGCGTCGGCGGCGTGATGAGCGCAGCCGACGCACTGGCCAAGCGCACCGCCGGCGCCGACCTGGTGCAGATCTACACCGGCCTGATCTACCGCGGCCCGGCGCTGGTGCCTTATTCGGAGAAG
>JBBIPS010000486.1:0-2202 GCA_037442725.1 Burkholderiales bacterium
TGTCGCTCGACAGCGATCCATTGCGGCTGGCGCGCGTGCAGGAAACGCTGAACCGGCTCGGTCTGGCCGTGCTGCGCGCCCCGGTGCAGGCCGGCGCCCCGGGCGCCCCGGCTCCGGCGCCGCCCGACGCCGGCACGGGCAGCGTCGTCGGCAAGGTGTCCGGCAGGGTCCGGCTCGAAGCCGCCGATGCCCGCGACGTGGCACGCTGGTGGGACGGCCGGCCGTTCGATGCGATCCTGCTCGACGCGCCATGCACCGCCTCGGGCATCGTGCGACGCCATCCCGATGTGCGCTGGCTGCGCCGGCCCGACGACGTCGCCGCACTGGCGCGCCTGCAGGCCGAACTGCTCGACGCGGTGTGGCCGTTGCTGGCGCACGGGGGCCGCCTGCTCTACGCCACGTGCTCGATCTTCAAGCTCGAAGGCCGCTTCCAGATCGACGCTTTTTTGCAACGTCACGCCGCCGACGACCCGCGCCTGGACCCGGCCTCGCCCGGCCACCTGTTGGGGCTGCCGGACAATCCCCCTCAACCCGGCGCCGTGCCCGCCACGCTCGGCGACGGCTTCTACTACGCCCTGATCCGCAAACCCTGACGCCGCCGCCCGCTCGATGCGCCGCACCGCCCTGCACCCGCTGCTGCCGCGCCTCGTCCTTCGCTGGCTGACGCTGCTGGCGTTGCTCTGCGCGGGTACCGGCTCGGGCGCCCAAGGCGTCGAACTGACGGCACTGCAGGTCAGGCGCAGCGACGGCGCCCTCGTGCTCGACTACAGCGCACGGCTGACACTGTCGCCGGCGGTGGAGGAGGCGCTGCGCCGCGGCGTGCCGATCTACTTCACCGCGCAGGCCACGCTGATGCGCAACCGCTGGTACTGGCGCGACGAGCGCGTGGCTCGCGTCGCGCGCAGCTGGCGGCTGTCGTACCAGCCGCTCAGCGCCCAGTGGCGCGTCAGCCTGGGCGGGCTGGCGCAGAGTTTCGCCACGCTTTCGGAGGCGCTGGCGCCGCTGTCGCGGGTGGGCGGCTGGCGCCTGGCCGAGGCCGACAAGCTCGACAGCGGCGAGCACTACTACGTCGAGTTCAGCTTCCTGCTGGACAGCACGCAGTTGCCGCGGCCGATGCAGTTCGACCTGGGCACCGACTGGAAGCTCGGCGTCGAGCGCGTGCTGCGCGTCGATCAGCCCTGAGACAGTGCCGGCGATGAGCAAGTCGGCGCGCTGGGCCCTGCTGGTCTCGCTGGTGGCTGTCGTCGGCGCCTCGCTGGTGCTGGCGTTCGTGCTCGCGCTCAGCACCTCGGGGCGCATGTACGAGCGCCATTTCGTCTGGCTGTTCTGGGTCAACGTCGCGGTGGCCGCGCTGCTGCTGCTGGTGATCGGCCTGGCCGCGGCGCGCCTGCTGCTGCGGCTGCGACACGGCAAGTTCGGCAGCCGGCTGCTGGCCAAGCTGGCCGGCATCTTCGCACTCGTCGGCGTGGTGCCCGGACTGATGATCTACGGCGTGTCCTACCAGTTCGTCTCGCACAGCATCGACACCTGGTTCGACGTCCAGGTGGCCGGCGCGCTCGACGCCGGCCTGGCGCTGGGACGCAGCACCATCGACGCCGTGGGGGCGGACTTGGCGGCCAAGACGCGAAACGCGGCCGAGCGCCTGGCCGACGCCGGCACGACGATCGGCCCGCTGCCGCTCGAGCGCGTGCGCGAGCAGCTCGGCGCCAGCGAGGTGGTGCTGTTCGGTGCCAACGGCCGCATCGTCGCCAGCGCCGGCGGCAGCGCGCGGACGATGTTGCCGCAGCGTCCGAGCGCGGCGCTGCTGCGCCAGGCCCGCAGCGCGCGCAGCACCTCGCAGCTCGAAGGTCTCGACGACGAGCCGGCCCCGGGGGCGCGGCCGACGGCATGGGTGCGCGCGCTGGCACTGGTCCCCAGCAATGACATCAGCCTGGTGCCGGGCGAGGAGCGCTTCCTGATGGTGCTGCAGCCGGTGCCGCAACAGTTGGTCGCGAATGCGCTGGCGGTGCAGGCGGCCTACCGCGAATACCAGCAGCGTGCCATCGCCGCCGAGGGCCTGCGCCGCATGTACATCGGCACGCTGACGCTGGCGCTGGTGCTGGCCGTGTTCGGCGCGCTGCTGCTGGCGGTGATGCTGGGCAACCAGATCGTGCGCCCGCTGCTGCTGGTGGCCGACGGCGTGCGCCAGGTCGCCGGCGGCGA
>JBBIPS010000487.1:0-2201 GCA_037442725.1 Burkholderiales bacterium
CTGCCACGCAGCAGCCCGGCAAACTGATACTCGGACAGTGTGTCCGGCACCGGGGTGACGGCACCCAGCATGGTGGCTGGATCGGCACCCAGTGCAACCGCGATCGGGAAGGGTTGCCCCGGATGAGCCAGGGCGAAGTCACGGAAATCGAGTGCGCCTCCACGATGCGCCAACCAGCGCACGATCAACTCGCGCCGCCCGATCACCTGCTGGCGGTAGATGCCGATGTTCTGGCGCAGCCGGGGCCGCACGACGCCCAGCTGCGGCCCGCGCGTGACGACCAGCCCCCAGGTGATGAGCGGGCCGGCGTCGCCGGGCCAGCAGGTCTGGATCGGCCAGCGCGACAGGTCGATCTCGGCGCCGACTAGTTGTTGTTCCCGACATGGTCCGTCACGCCGGCGAACCGGTTTCATGTCCCACAAGGTCTTGGCCATCTGCAGCAGCCGACCGGCATCCTTCAAGCCCTGCAGCGGTTCGGGCTCCTTCAGTCCGGCCAGCACGACGCCGATCTCGCGCAGTTCGCTGGCGTCTGCGGCACCCATGCCCAACGCGACGCGATGTGGCGAACCAAACAGGTTGGTCAGCACCGGCACGCTCATGCCCGCTGGATGTTCGAGCCAAAGCGCGGGTCCTCCGACGCGCAGCACGCGATCGGCGAGCGCCGTCATCTCCAACTTCGGCGAAACGGTTTGTGCGACGCGCCGTAGTTCGCCGACGCGCTCGAGTTGTCGGGCAAAGTCGCGCAGATCGCGATACTTCATAGTGAATACAAGTTATAAGTTGCTTTTTTCATATACTTGACTGGTTATTTCGACAATCCATAGAATCCCGGCATCCTGAATCACTCGGGGTTTACCCGCGCCCTCCGCCGTCAGCCCGTCAGCGAGAGCGCGCGTCGCTGCCAGAGCCACCCTGGCGCCGCGTATCCGCGGTCCTTCCAGCAAAGCGAGCCATTATCGCCACCAGCACCGCCAGACCCATGGATCACCCGGGCATCGCGGCGCGAAGGCGAAGAGAGGAAGAACATGACGGCAATCGACAAACTTCGCACCCTGCGCCGCGCCTGCATCCGTTCCAGCGGGATTTTTGTCCGCGACATCGGTGCCGGTCTGCTCGAGGTGTCCCACAACACGCTGGCGCTGCTCGGCTTGTGCGTCGTCGCAGCGATGCTCTTCGTCGGCGGCCGCGCCGACCTGCGCGACAGCTTCGAGAGGCACGCCCTCGACTGGCTGCTGGCGCGCCAGGAGCTGCGTGATCCACACCAGGCAGTCGAACCTGACCTGAGCGAGCCCGGCGCGGTGGCACGGGCGACGGCGGTCGATCCGAAGGACTTGCCACGCCAGCAGGCCGCCGTCGCCAACTGGCTGTCGCGGCGCTACCGCGTCGCGCCCGAACCGGTTAGCCGTCTGGTCCAGGAGGCTTGGTCGGTCGGGCAACGGATGGCGCTGGACCCGACGCTGATCCTGGCGGTGATGGCGATCGAATCCAGTTTCAACCCGTTTGCACAGAGTCCGGTCGGCGCACAGGGTCTGATGCAGGTGATGACGCGTATCCACGACGACAAGTACCAGGCCTTCGGCGGCATCCGCGCGGCATTCGACCCGGTGACCAACCTGCGCGTCGGCGTTCAGGTGCTCAAGGAGAGCATCTCCCGCGCTGGCGGTCTCGAGGCCGGCCTGCGCTACTACGTCGGAGCTGCCAATCTCGATGGCGACGGTGGCTATGCCGACAAGGTGCTGGCCGAGCAACTTCACCTGCGCAAGGTCGCCGATGGCAAACAGGTGGCGGTCAATGCGCCGCTGCCCGTTGGCATCCCACCCCGCGCCGCGCCGAGCGCGCCAGGTCGCAGCGTAGCGCCGGCAGACGAACCGACTCCGGCCGTCGCGCCAGAGCGCGAACGGATCGCGCTGCTCGACTGACGGTTCGCAGCGGCACGGCCACGTCACGGCCTGCCACGGCAGCCTGCCGACTCGCCGGCGTGCGGGCTCGGCTACACTGCGCCGATCGCGCGACTGGCGACAGGGCCCATGCGGGGCCCGAGGTGGACCACCACCGTGGAGCGCGACCGCCGGCGACACTTCCAGCGCCGGTCCTCGAGCCGCTCGCCTGGGCAGCCCGCACCCTGGCCCGCACTGGCCAGGCGTCGCCGGCACTTCACCTTCGCCGAGGACTTCCACGAGATCGTCACCTTCCTGGCGCTG
>JBBIPS010000488.1:0-2193 GCA_037442725.1 Burkholderiales bacterium
CATTGCACGGTGCTCGCGTCCGGCGCCGCCAGCGCCGCGGCCAGCCGGGCGTAGCGGCGCCTCAGGACCTGGCGCATCGCGGCGTAGTCGTCGCCGCCGGTGACACCCTCGATGTTGAAGCGGCGGTATTCGCCGCTACGCATCGCGTGATTGTCGTAGACGACGCACGAGGCCTGCGTCGATTCGCCCGCGGTATGGCTGATGTCGAAGCACTCGATACGGAAACGGTCGAGCTCGACCAGCGGCAGATCGAGCGCATCGACGAGTGCACGGGTGCGCGCGCGCTGCGATCCCTCCTCGGCGAGCAGGCGGGCCAGCGCGAGCTCGGCGCCCTGCTCGGCCATCTCGAGCCAGACCCGGCGCTGCCCGCGCGGCTGGTGCTGCGCGCTGATGCGCACGCCGCTCTGAGCCGACAGCGCGTCGAGCAACCCGGCCGCCACCTCGTGGCTGCTGACCAGCGCCGGCGGCGGGCACACGCCGAGGTAGTGCTGTGCGATGAAGGCCTCGAGCACCTGCTGCTCGACCGGCGCGTGACCGCGGCGCGAGTCGGCCTGCTCGGCCGACAGCGCCGCGGCCTCCTCGACATGGCTCGGGAAGTACGCACGGTCGCCCAGGTGCCGGCCGCCACGCACCGCGCCGAGGTTGACGCAGGCACGCCCGCCCTGCACGCGCACCGCGAGAATGTCGACATCACGCTCGCGCGCCGTCTGGCTGTTCTCGTCGACCGCCTGCTGCTGGAGCACGCCGGCGATCGCGGCGATCTGGTTGCGCAGTTCGGCCGCGCGCTCGAACTCCAGCGCGTCGGCGCAGACCATCATCTGCGCCTGCAGCGTCTCGATCACCCCCTCGGCCTCGCCGCGCAGGAAGCGCTCGGCATGCGACACATCGCGCGCATAGTCGGCCGCGCTGATCAGCCCGACGCACGGCCCCGAGCAGCGCCGGATCTGGTACAGCAGGCACGGCCGCGAGCGGTTGGCGAACACCGTCTCCTCGCAGGTGCGCAGGCGGAACGCCTTCTGCAGCAGCACGATCGTCTCCTTCACCGCCCAGGCGCCCGGGTAGGGCCCGAAGTAGGTGTGCCTGCGATCCACCGCGCCGCGGTAATAGGCCAGCCGCGGAAACGCGTGCGCGACCAGCTTCAGGTAGGGGTAGCTCTTGTCGTCGCGAAACAGGATGTTGAACTTCGGGTTCAACGCCTTGATCAGGTTGTTCTCGAGCAGCAAGGCCTCCGCCTCGGTGCGCACCACCGTCGTCTGCAGACGCGCGATGCGGCCGACCATCTGGCCGATGCGGGTGCCGCCGTGGTCCTTCTGGAAGTAGCTCGCCACGCGCTTCCTCAGGTTGCGCGCCTTGCCGACGTAGAGCACCTGGTCGTGCGCATCGAAGTAGCGATAGACGCCCGGCAGGCTAGGCAGCGCCCCCACCTCGGCAAGCAGCCGCTCGAGCTGCGCCGCGCGCCCGGTTGCGGCCGTGCCGTCGGCATCGGGCCGCGACGGGTCGACTGCGGTGCCCAGGGTCGGGTCGGCGTCCCTGTCGGCGGGCGTGTCTGCTGAACGGTCGCGCATCGGTGCGGGATTGTGCCGCTGCACCGACTGCACCGGATAATCCGCACGATGCTGTGGGACGTGTTCTGCCACGTCATCGACAACCTCGGTGATGTCGGCGTGTGCTGGCGCCTGGCGGCCGACCTGGGCCGGCGCGGCGAGCAGGTGCGACTGTGGCTCACCGAGCCTGCGCCGCTGGCCTGGATGGCTCCTGATGGCGCTGCCGGAGTCGAGGTGCTGCGCTGGTCCGATCCGCTGCCCGCGCACACGCCGGGCGACGTCGTGATCGAGGCCTTCGGTTGCACCCCGCCACCGGCTTTCGTCGGGCGCATGGCGGCGCGGCCACAGCCGCCGCTGTGGATCAACCTCGAGTACCTGAGCGCCGAGGCGTATGTCGAGCGCTCGCACGGGCTGCGCTCGCCGCAGGCCGGCGGGCCGGGTGCAGGCCTGGACAAATGGTTCTTCTACCCCGGCTTCACGCCGACCAGCGGCGGGCTGCTGCGCGAGCAAGGCCTGCTCGCCGAGCGCACCGGTTTCGACCGCGACCGCTGGCTGCAGCAACGCGGCTGGGCGCGCCGCCGCGGCGAGCGCGTCGTCGTGCTGTTCTGCTACGACGACGCGCAACTGCCCGCGCTAGATCGGAAGAGCG
>JBBIPS010000489.1:0-2180 GCA_037442725.1 Burkholderiales bacterium
CTCGCGCGTCGGCAGGCGCCAGGGGTCGCGGTCGCCGAGTCGGTATTCGCCCGCCGTCGGCGGCAGGGCACACGCCAGCACCTGCAGCAGCGTCGTCTTGCCGGCCCCCGAGGCGCCGATCACCGCGACCTGCTCGCCGGCAGCGACCTGCAGGTCCAGCGCCTGCAGCGCCGGCGCGGCGCCGGCGCGTGCAGCGGGGTGACTGGCGGCCACGCGCTGCAGTTGCAGTCTCATGCGCTGGCCGGCAGGTCAGTCACCGCGGTGCCGTCACATCGACCCGTCACAACAGGCCGGCGCTGCGTGCCGCGGCTTCGATGCCCTTGTAGTTGTCGGCGCGGGTCGGCACGAAGCGGGTGGCGCGTTGCAGCTCGAGGATTTCCCTGCCGGCGGGGTCGTCGCGGCTCAGCGACAGCAGCGCCTGCGTCAGCTTCTCGCGCGTCGGCGCGGGCATGTCGGCGTGCACGGTCCAGTTGTAGTCGTGGTACGGCGGCGTGGTGTAGAACGCTCTGACGTGCGTGGGGTCGACGCGCTTGTCGGCGACGAACTTCTCCCACACCGAGATGTTCAGCGCCCCGGCCTGCACCTTGCCGGCGGCCACCGCGGCGATGGTCGCGTCGTGCGCGCCGCTGTAGGCGACGCGGCGGAAGTCGCGGTCGGGGTCGACGCCGGCCTGCAGCAGGAAGCTGCGCGGCATCAGGTGACCCGAAGTCGAGCTCTGCGAGCCGAAGCTGACGGCCTTGCCCTTCAGGTCGGCGAGCTGCCTGATGGAGGGGTCGCCGGTGATGAAGACCGAGCGGAACTTCTCATCCTCCTCGCGCTGCGCGATCGGGATCACCTTGCCGCCCGAGCGCAGCTGCGCCTGCACGAAGGTGAAGCCACCGAACCAGGCCAGGTCGACCTTGCGGTTGACCAGCGCCTCGACGGCGGCGGCGTAGTCGGTGACCGGCGTGAACTCGACCTTCATGCCGACCTTCGTCTCGAGATAACGCATCAGCGGCGCGGCCTTGCGCGCGAGCTCGGTCGGCGACTCGTCGGGGATCGCGGTGACGCGCAGCACCGGCTGCGCCGACGACACGCCGCCGAGCGCGAACAGCGTGCAACCCAGCACGGCCTTGGCGAGGCGAATCGGGAGTCTGTGCAGCATGGTTCGGGGCGACGGTTGAGTTGCGGGCGGGGCCGGGGGGAACTGTAGCCCCGGCAGCGCGCCGGCGTCGGGCGCGCGCCCGGGAGCCCCCGCATCACAGTCGGCAGGTCCTGAAGCCGGCGGCCAGGTCGTTGCGTTGCGGCACGAAGAAGTTGCGGTAGCGCGGGTCGCGCAGGCGCGGCTGGGTCATGAACGACGCGCCGCGCAGGACCCGGCGCTGGCCGAACCACGGCGCCGAGTAGTCGCGGTACGGATGCGGCGTGAAGCCGGGGTAGGCGTCGAAGCGACTCGAAGTCCACTCCCACACCTGGCCCCAGTCGAAGTCCGCGCTGCGTTCGACCGCGGCGCGCTCCCACTCGGCTTCGGTCGGCAGGCGCCGCCCGGCCCAGCGGCACCAGGCCTCGGCTTCGAAGGCGCTCAGGTGGCACGCCGGCAGCGCCAGGTCCAGCGCGAGCCAATGGCCTTGGAGCCACTGCTGCCAGCCGTCGCCGGTGCGGCGCAGGTAGCGTGGCGCCCTGGCCCGTTCGGCGTCGCGCCACGCCGCGCCGGCGTCGCTCCACCAGCGCGGCTGGTCGTAGCCCCCGGCGTCGACGAAGGGCAGGTAGTCGGCCCAGCGCAGCACGCGGCTGTCGATCCGCGTCGCCGGCAAGACCACCGCATGCGCGGCGAGTTCGTTGTCGAAGGCGAAACCTGCGCCCGCGCTGCCCGGCGCCCACGCGCCGGCGTCGAATTCGAGTTCGGTGCGGCGCGCCGCCAGCGGTGCAGGCTGCCAGCGCGGATCGTCGATCGGCAGCCCGAGCGCGTGCGCCATGTACAGCGCCGCTTCATGGTGCATGTCCTCGTGCAGCAGCGCGAGGCGGAAGAAGTAGAGCGCGCCGTCGCTGTCGTCGGCCTGCTGCAGCAGCGCGAGCGTGGCCCGGAGCTGGCGCGCCAGGTCGGCGCGCGTGGCGTGCGCATCGGGCAGCGGCAGCGCCCAGCGGCTGTCGTGCGCCACCCGGCTCGAGTCGTACAGCGCGTCGGCCTGCGCACGCACGCC
>JBBIPS010000490.1:0-2164 GCA_037442725.1 Burkholderiales bacterium
CGTTCCGGCATCACACAGCTCGGCGCCGCCGCCATTCTCTTTCCCGCGACCTCCTCCGCGGAGGAAGGGGCGGTTGCCGTCGCGGTCCTTGACCTGCACCAGGCGGCCCAGGTTGTCGTAGCTGTGCTGCGACTGCGTGGCGCCGTCCACGCGCAGCCGCTGCCCGGTCCGCAGCAAGCGTTGCACGCCGGGCAATCCGGCGACCGCGAAGCGCGGCTGTTCGAGCAGCATCTGCTGCTTGCCCTGCGCGATCACGGCACGCGCCAGCGGCACGACGACCTCGGCCCGGTCCACGCCCAGGCGCAGCGCCTCGGTGAACGCCACCTCCGCCGCCACGGCGTCGCCGGTACCCAGCAGCGCCTTGCCCAGCAGGACGTGCACCGGCAGCATGTTCTTGTCGGCCTGCAGCGCGTTCTTGAGCTGGACGATGGCGGCGTCGAGATCGTGCTTCTCGTAGCGACCGAGCGCGTCCTCGTAGAAGCGCCCCGCCTTGTTGTCGGTGACGGCGTCCGCCGGCGGTGTTGCAGCGATGGCTGCCAGGGCCAGCGTCAGGACCGATAGCGCACGGCGCGGCGTGCGACGGCGCTTCGGGGCAGAGGACGTACCGGCGGAGGGCATTCGGGGGGTGCAGTGCAACGCGGACTTTCATGCTAGACGAAGGGCTCACCGGTGGCGGCCACGTACTGGCCGGCGGCGTGCATTTGTACGGTTGTCCAGGCACCGCGTCACCGCGCGCACTGCGCTGGCTTGTCGCCGGAGGCGGGGCAGACGGTTTCGGTGCCCGCTGCGACGCGCCGAGGGTGCACCGGCGGCGCGGGCGGGCCCCGCCAGCGACGCTGTCGAACCCGTCGCGGGCACGACCGCGCCCTAGAATCGCGCCCCTTGATTTCAGGACAGCCCGCAGCCGAGCGCGCATCGGGGCTGTTGCCACGGCAGCCATGACGCGTGTCTGCGCCATCGATTTCGGCACCTCCAACTCGGCCATCGCGTTGCCGGCCGGCGCGCGCGTGCGGCTCGTCGAGGTCGAGCCGGGGCAGCGCACGATGCCGACCGCGGTGTTCTACGCCGTCGAGGGGATCGACGCCCACGACGAGCCGCACCGCCACTACGGCCGCGCCGCGGTGGCGGCGTATGTCGAGGGCATCGAAGGCCGGCTGATGCGCTCGATGAAGAGCATCCTCGGCTCGACGCTGGCCGAGCAGGCCACCGACGTCGGTGCCGGCCGTTCGGTGCGCTACCTCGATGTCGTCTCGGGCTACCTGCGCCACCTGAAGACGCTGGCCGAGCGCGAGGCCGGCCACGCGCTGGATTGGGTCGTGCTGGGCCGACCGGTGTTCTTCGTCGACGACGACGCGGCGCGTGACGCGGCGGCGCAGGCGGCGCTGGAGCGCGCCGCGCGCGCCGTCGGTTTTGCCGACGTCAGCTTCCAGTTCGAGCCGATCGCCGCCGCGCTCGACTACGAGACGACGGTGCAGCGCGAGCAGGTGGTGCTGGTGGCCGACATCGGCGGCGGCACGTCGGACTTCTCGCTGGTGCGCATCGGGCCGACGCGGCGGCGTCGCATCGAGCGCCACGACGACATCCTGGCCAGCCACGGCGTGCACCTGGCCGGCACCGACTTCGACCGCCACATCGAGCTCGCGCACATCCTGCCCGCCTGCGGCTACCGCAGCAACGGCCCGGCTTCGAGCGGAGCGCCCGCGCGCGAGGTGCCCAGCCGCGTCTACTTCGACCTCGCCACCTGGCACCTGATCAACACCGTCTACGCGCCTTCGCGCGTCGCCGAGCTCGGGCGCATGAAGTCGTTCTACGCCGACCCCCGGCTGCACCAGCGGCTGATGACGGTGCTGAACCTGCGGCTGGGCCATGCGCTGGTCGCCCGCGCCGAGGCGGCCAAGATCGAGCTGGCCGAGGCTGGCGGCGCCGGGGCGGCGACGACGATCGACCTGGTGCCGATCGAGCCCGGGCTGGCCGCCGTGGCGGACGTGGCCTCGATGCTGCAGGCGCTCGAGGCCGACCTGCAGCGCATTGCCGCGGCGGCGGACCAGACTCTGGCGCAGGCCGGGCTGGCGCGCGAGCGCGTCGACGCGCTGTACTTCACCGGCGGCTCGACCGGTTTGCAGCCGCTGGCCGAGCGCATCGCGGCGCGCTTCCCGGCGGCACG
>JBBIPS010000491.1:0-2134 GCA_037442725.1 Burkholderiales bacterium
CGCCGCTGCGCGGCGGCTCCGGCACGCCGGCGGCGCCCGCCGCGGCACCCGGGCTCGACGGCGTCGTGCCCGATCTCGGCACTGGCATGCTCGCCGTCGAGGTCAGCGAAGTGGTGCACGACCCCGAACTCGACGAGGCCGTGATCGCCTTCGCCAATGCCGACTTCAACCACTGCGAGCAGGCCATCCTGCAGCTCTGCGGCGCGGCCGGGCCGCGCTATCGGCACGCCGAGACCTGGCACGTGCTGTTCGACCTGTACCGCGCCACCGGGCAGCAGTTGCGTTTCGAGTCGCTGGCGCTGGACTATGCCAATCTGTTCGGCAGCTCGGCGCCGCAGTGGTATTCGCTGCCCAAGCTGGTCGCCGATGCCGCCGCCGAACGGCCCGCCAGCGCGTCGCCTGCGGCGGGCGTGGTCGGCTGGGTCTGCGGCTCAACGCTCGACGTCGACGCGGTGGCGCGGCTGCGGTCGACGACGCTGCAACTGCCGTTGCCGTGGGTGCTGGACTGGACGGCACTGGAGCGGATCGAGCCCGAAGCCGCGGCCGAGTTGACGACGCTGCTGCGCCAGTGGGCCGGGCAGCGCGTGGAGATGCGCTGGCTCGCCGGCGATCACCTGCTCGCGACGCTGCAGGAGGCCGCGCCCGCCGGCGTTCGCGACGCCGATCCGGCCTACTGGATGGCCCGGCTCGAAGCGCTGCGCCTGGCCAACCGGCCGGACCAGTTCGACGAGGCGGCGATCGACTACTGCGTCACCTACGAAGTGTCGCCGCCGTCGTGGGAGCGCGCACTGTGCCGCGTGCGCTCGACGGGCGCGGCGCAGTCGACGACGACGCCGTCGATGTCGCACGTCAGCGAGGTCTCGACCAGTTTCCTCGAGTCCGGCCTGCTCGACGACGCCGAGCGTGGCCCGCAACTGGCCAGCGTCGAGCTGTCGGGGCAGTTGGCGGGCGACATCGGCGCGACGCTGGCGCGCATCGACCAGCAGCTCGGCCTGGCGCCGCTGATATCGGTGTCGTGCGTGCGGCTGATCCGCGTCGACTTCATCGCCGCGGGCGACCTGCTGAACTGGGTGCTCGCCAAGCGCAGCCAGAACCGCAACGTCACCTTCACCGAAGCGCACCGCCTCGTCGGGCTGTTCTTCGGTGCGATGGGAATCAACGAACACGCACGGGTCCAGGTCCTGCGCGACTGAGACGCGGCAAGGCAGGCTTTCTGCAGCGCGGGCCGGGTTTGCGTCGGTGCTGTTCGCCAGGCTGGGATACGGCGGCGCACCTGGACGCTCCCCCGATCCGTTCGCGACGAAATCCTCCCGCCATCGACATCGATTGCAGCCGCATCGGACGTCGGCCAAGGGCAAGCCCGAATTCACCTCCGCAATGGACACCCCCACATGGAACCCTTCCACGGCACCACGATCGTCAGCGTGCGACGCCGCACGCCCCAGGGCTGGCAGGTCGCCCTCGGCGGCGATGGCCAGGTCACGCTCGGCAACATCGTCGTCAAGGCCAGCGCGCGCAAGGTGCGCAGGCTCTACCACGACCAGGTGCTGGCCGGCTTCGCCGGCGCCACCGCCGATGCCTTCACCCTGTTCGAACGTTTCGAGGCCAAGCTCGAGCAGCACCAGGGCCAACTCGTGCGCGCCGCGATCGAACTGACCCGCGACTGGCGCACCGACCGCGTGCTGCGCCGGCTCGAGGCCATGCTCGCGGTGGCCGACCGCGAGGCCTCGCTCGTCATCACCGGCAACGGCGACGTGCTCGAACCCGAGCACGGCATCGTCTCGATCGGCTCGGGTGGGCCCTATGCGCAGGCCGCCGCACGCGCATTGCTGGCGCACACCGAGCTGGGGGCCGCCGACATCGTCAGGCAGTCGCTCGCGATCGCTGGCGACCTGTGCATCTACACCAACCAGAATCACACCATCGAAACCCTGGACTGACGCGATGCCGATGACCCCACGCGAAATCGTCTCCGAGCTCGACCGCCACATCGTCGGCCAGGACAGCGCCAAGCGCGCCGTGGCCATCGCGCTGCGCAATCGCTGGCGGCGCCAGCAGGTCGACGAGAAGCTGCGCGCCGAGATCACACCGAAGAACATCCTGATGATCGGGCCGACCGGCGTCGGCAAGACCG
>JBBIPS010000492.1:0-2133 GCA_037442725.1 Burkholderiales bacterium
TACCGGCGCCCGGCAGGCTGGCGCAGCCGCCGACGGCCAACATCACGGCCAGCGAAATCGTTCGCGGCAGGTCGGGCAGGATCGGAATTCGCATGGTCTTCAGACAGGTTGATGGTGCGTGAATCGGCGCAGCGTGGGCACAACGGCAAGCCTTCGCCGCGGGCTGCGGATCAGGTCGTCGTCGACCCTCGGTCGCGCCTGCGACGGGGTCCTGTCCAGCGCGCAGCGTCACTTCAAGGCCTTGAAGCGCAGCCGGTGCGGCTTGGCGCCCTCCTCGCCGAGGCGGCGTTTCTTGTCGGCCTCGTACTCCTGGTAGTTGCCGTCGAAGAAGACCCATTGCGAGTCGCCCTCGCAGGCCAGCATGTGGGTGGCGATGCGGTCGAGGAACCAGCGGTCGTGGCTGATCACCATGACCGAGCCGGCGAACTCGAGCAGCGCGTCTTCGAGCGCACGCAGCGTCTCGACGTCGAGGTCGTTGCCCGGCTCGTCGAGCAGCAGCACGTTGCCGCCCTGCGCCAGCGTCTTGGCCAGGTGCAGCCGGCCGCGCTCGCCGCCCGACAGGTTGCCGACGAGCTTCTGCTGGTCGTTGCCCTTGAAGTTGAAACGGCCGAGATAGGCGCGGCTGGGCATCACGAACTTGCCGACGACGATGTTGTCCAGGCCGCCCGAGACGTCCTGCCACACCGTCTTGTCGGCCGACAGGCTGTCGCGGCTCTGGTCGACGAAGGCCAGGCGCGCGGTCTTGCCGACGAGTACCTGGCCGCTGTCGGGCTTCTCGATGCCCTGGATCATGCGGAAGATCGTCGACTTGCCGGCACCGTTGGGGCCGATGATGCCGACGATCGCGCCGGCGGGCACCTTGAAGCTGAGGTTGTCGATCAGCAGCCGTTCGCCGAAGCTCTTGCTGACGCCGTCGAACTCGATGACATCGTTGCCCAGCCGCTCGCCGACCGGGATGAAGATCTCGTTGGTCTCGTTACGCTTCTGGTAGTCGACGTCGCTCAATTCCTCGAACCGCGCCAGCCGCGCCTTGCTCTTGGCCTGGCGGCCCTTGGCGTTCTTGCGCACCCACTCGAGCTCCTGCTTCATCGCCTTGGTGCGCGCGTCCTCGGTGCGCTGCTCCTGCTCGAGGCGCTGCTCCTTCTGGTCGAGCCAGGCCGAGTAGTTGCCCTTGTACGGAATG
The DNA here is from genome assembly GCA_037442725.1 of Burkholderiales bacterium. Lineage (GTDB taxonomy): Bacteria > Pseudomonadota > Gammaproteobacteria > Burkholderiales > Burkholderiaceae_C > Pseudaquabacterium. Next base: position 1,184 of record JBBIPS010000492.1, read on the forward strand.
CCGCGGCCGCGGTCGAGCTCGAGGATCCACTCGGCCGCGTTGTCGAGGAAGTAGCGGTCGTGGGTGATCGCCACGACGGTGCCGGGGAAGCGGCGCAGGAACTGCTCGAGCCATTCGACGCTCTCGGCGTCGAGATGGTTGGTCGGCTCGTCGAGCAGCAGCATGTCGGGCTTGGACAGCAGCAGCCGGCACAGCGCGACGCGCCGCTTCTCGCCGCCCGAGAGTTTGCCGATCACCGCGTCCCACGGCGGCAGGCGCAACGCGTCGGCGGCGATCTCCATCACGTGGTCGGTGTTCTCGCCGCCGGACGCGGCGATGATCGCCTCGAGTTCGGCCTGCTCGGCGGCCAGCTTGTCGAAGTCGGCGTCGGGCTCGCCGTAGGCGGCGTAGACCTGGTCGAGCCTCTTCTGCGCCGCCAGCGCGCCGCCGATGCCCTCCTCGACCGCCTGGCGCACGCTCTGCTCTGGCACGAGTTGCGGCTCCTGCGGCAGGTAGCCGATCTTCAGGTCCGGCATCGCGATGATCTCGCCCTCGATCTCCTTGTCGAGGCCGGCCATGATCCGCAGCAGCGTCGACTTGCCCGAGCCGTTGAGCCCCAGCATGCCGATCTTGGCGCCCGGGAAGAACGACAGCGAGATGTCCTTGAGGATCTGCCGCTTCGGCGGCACGGTCTTGCCGACGCGGTTCATGGTGAAGACGTACTGGGCCATGGCGGGTACTCGTTGGATGGTGGGTGGGAGGCGGCACGCTCGCCCGCTCGAATCACTCTCGCGGCGCGGCGCCTCAGGGCCGCACGGGGTGGCGCGGCGAAACCGCACATTATCCCAGCTAGCGCCGCCGCAGCCGACAAGGCCGCTACAATCGCTTGGCGACAGCGCCACCAGTCACGCTGCAGCAGTCGCTCCAGACCTCCGCATCGATCCATCTGCCTTCCCGACTGGGGCCCTCGT
>JBBIPS010000493.1:0-2133 GCA_037442725.1 Burkholderiales bacterium
CGGCGGGCGCGGGGCGTTGAAGCGCGGCGCGAAGCGCGCCACGGTCATCTCGCGCTTGCCGGCGAAGCCTGGGGCCTTCTCGACCACGAAGCCTGCGCTGGCCAGCGCGTCGCGCACGGCACCGGCGACGCTCCAGGTGGCCAGCGTGGCCCCCGGCGCGGCCAGCCGAGCCAGGCTGCGCAGGCGGTAGGCGTCCCACATCGCCGGGTTGCGGCTGGGCGCGAAGCCGTCGAGGTAGAAGGCATCGCTGGCGGCCACCAGCTCGGGCAGCGCCCGCGCGATGTCGGCCAGCACCAGCAGCAGGCGCACTTGGCCGTGCTCGAAGTCGATCAGGTGCAGGTCAGGCGTCAGCGGCGGCCAGTTCGCGTGCAACGTGTCGGCCAGCGTGCGCAGCGGCGAGTCGGCGTGCGCGCGCGCCAGGTCGGCGCGCGTCGGCGGGTGCTTCTCGATCGAGACGAACCAGAGCTGGTCGCAACGCCGCGTGTCGCCGCGCCAGGCGTCCCAGGTGGCGAGGAAGTTGTTGCCCAGGCCGAAGCCGGTCTCGAGGATGACGAAGCGCCGCCGTCCGGCCCAGCGCGCGGGCAGCGCGTTGCCGCCGAGGAAGACGTGGCGCGCCTGCGCCAGCGCACCGGCACGCGCGTGGTAGAGGTCGTCGAAGTCGGGCGAGCGGGGCGCTGCCGGGTCCGAGAAGTCGACGCGCGCGGCGCGCACGGGACCCAGACTCATCGCAACGAACCCGTCACGGCCAGGCCGACGCGCAAAGGAGCAAGGGGCGCCGACAGCGCCCCTTGCTCACGTGCGGAGCACCGATGGCACCCCAGGTTCGGCCCCACCGCCTCGAGCTTCGTCAGACGCGCTTGCGGTATTCGTGCGTGCGCGTGTCGATCTCGATCTTGTCGCCCTGGGCAACGAAGATCGGCACGCCGATCTCGAAGCCGGTGGCGATCCTGGCGGGCTTGAGGACCTTGCCCGAGGTGTCGCCCTTGACGGCAGGCTCGGTCCAGGTGATCTCGCGCACGACCGAAGTCGGCACCTCGACCGAGATCGCCTTGCCGTCGTAGAAGACCACTTCGACCGGCATGCCGTCTTCGAGGTACTGGATCGCGTCGCCCATGTTCTCGGCCTCGACCTCGAACTGGTTGTACTCGCCGTCCATGAAGACGTACATCGGATCGGCGAAGTAGGTGTACGTGCACTCCTTCTTGTCGAGCACGATCTGTTCCATCTTGTCGTCGGCCTTGTAGACTGTCTCGGTGGCCATGTTGTTGAGCAGGCTCTTGAGCTTCATGCGCACGGTGGCCGAGTTGCGGCCGCCACGCGAGTACTCGGTCTTGAGCACGACCCAGGGGTCTTTGCCCTGCATGATGACGTTGCCGGCGCGGATTTCCTGAGCTACTTTCATGGTGTTTCCCGTTGGGGTCGGTGCGCGGTGTGGGCGGCCGCGCTGACCGCGGCAGGCCCGTGCGCGCTGTGGATGCGCTGTAGTCGAGTCGACTGCAAATTTCGCAAAGCCTTGAATTTTAGCGCTTCTCGCTCGTGAAGCGCAGCAGCCGGGTGGTCAGGTCGGTCTGCCCGAGCAGGCCTGCACGCCAGCGCTCGCAGCCGCGGCGCCAGGCCTGCTCCTCGGGCAGGCGCGCCGGCCAGCGGCCGAGCCCGTTCCAGGCCCGGAACAGCGCGTGCAGCGCTGCCGCATCGGTCGGCGCGAGCCCGGCGTCGGCGATGAAGCGCGCGACGAAGGCATCGAGCTTGACGACGTGGGCGCCGTCTGACTGCGCATAGATCTGCCAGACGAACGGCGCGCCGGCCCACTGCGCGCGCACGAACGAGTCCTCGCCGCGCACCAGGTTCAGGTCGGCGCACCAGAGCAGGCGGTCGAAGTCGGGCTGCGCCAGCCAGGGCAATGCGACGCTGCGCAGCGAGGCCGGCATCGGCACCCGTGCGAGCGAGCGCTGCGCCGCGCCGGGTGCGGCGAGCAGCAGCGTCGGCGTGTCGGTCAGGCGGGCCGCGAGCGCGGGCAGTTGCGCGTCGTCGTAGCAGAACAGCACGACGACGCGCTCGCCGCGGCGGCGCGCCCAGCCGCGTTGCTGCAGCCAGCGGTCGCGGTCGAAACCGGTGCGCTCGGCGAGCAGGCCT
>JBBIPS010000494.1:0-2131 GCA_037442725.1 Burkholderiales bacterium
ATCCACTGGCCCGCGCTCGGCACGGTGTCGATGCGCACCGACCCGAGGCCGGCGCCGGCGGTCGGCGCAATGGCCTCGCACTGCTCCTGCATCACCACCGCGTCACCGCCCGCCGGCACCTGCGCGCCGGTGAAGATGCGCGCCGCGCTGCCGGGTGCGAGCGGCGCGCCGACCTGACCCGCAGCGATGCGCTGGCTCACCGGCAGCACGCTGCCGGCCACCGGCACGTCGGCCACGCGTAGCACGTAGCCGTCCATCGAGGTGTTGTCGGCCGGCGGCACGTCCAGCGCCGAGCGCACGCCCTGCGCCAGCACACGGCCCAGTGCGTCGAAGCTGCCGACCTGCTCGACCTCGGCGATCGCGTGCTCGCGCGCCGACGCCAGGACGCGCGCAAGCACGTCGTCCAGGCTCAACAGGGCCGGGCGTGGGGCCTCAGCCATGGCTGCGGTTGGCGTCCTCGGCACGGTCGGCAGTGTCCGCCAGGATCGGAGTCAGCGTCCGCGGCGCGGCCATGACGGTCATGGCACGGACGCCGGGCGCGGGCGCGCGCAAATCCACCGCACTCATTCGTCGTGCCCGTGCTCGGCGATGTAGGCCTGGATGCGCGCGGCATCGGCAGGCATCTCGACACAGTGCCGGGGCCGGCCCTCGAGGCCGGCGAGCGCGGTCGGACGATGCGGCGCGCGGCCCAGCGCCTCCTCGATCGTGGCGGAGAACTTGGCCGGCAGCGCAGTTTCGAGGACGATCATCGGCACGCCCGCGCGCCGCTGCTCGCGCGCCACCTTCAGCCCGTCTGCGGTGTGCGGGTCGATCATGTCGCCGCGCCTGGCCCAGGTGTCGCGGATCGTCGCCAGCCGGTCGGCATGCGTGCTCCTGCCAGAGACGAATCCGAAGCGGGCCACGCGCGCGAACTCGTCGCCCGACAGCGCGAAGCCGCCGTCGCGTGCCAGCGCGGCGCCGAACAATCCGGCCACCCGCGCGCCGTCGCGACCGAGCAGGTCGAAGGCGAAGCGCTCGAAGTTGGAGGCCTTGCTGATGTCCATCGACGGACTCGACGTGGCGTGCGTCTCGGCGCTGCTGCGCACCCGGTAGCGGCCGCTGCGGAAGAACTCGTCGAGGACGTCGTTCTCGTTCGTGGCGACCACCAGTTGCTCGATCGGCAAGCCCATCATGCGCGCCACGTGGCCGGCGCAGACGTTGCCGAAGTTGCCCGACGGCACCGCGAAACTGACCTTCTCGGTGTTCGCCTTCGTGGCCTGGAAATAACCGGCGAAGTAGTAGACCACCTGCGCCAGCAGCCGCGCCCAGTTGATCGAGTTGACGGTGCCGATACGCTGGCCTCGCTTGAACTCGATGTCGTTGCTGACCGCCTTGACGATGTCCTGGCAATCGTCGAACACGCCGTCGACGCACAGGTTGTGGATGTTCGGGTCGGCCAGGCTGTACATCTGCGCCTGCTGGAACGGGCTCATCCTGCCGCGCGGCGAGAGCATGAACACGCGCACGCCGCGCTTGCCGCGCAGCGCATATTCGGCCGCGCTGCCGGTGTCGCCCGAGGTGGCGCCGAGGATGTTGAGCTGCTCGCCGCGGCGCGCCAGCTCGAACTCGAACAGGTTGCCGAGCAGCTGCATCGCGATGTCCTTGAAGGCCAGTGTCGGGCCGTTGGACAGCGCCTCGATGTACAGCCCGGCCTCGAGCTCGCGCAACGGCGTGATGGCGTCGCTGCCGAAGCACTCGCGCGTGTAGGTGCGCTCGACCAGGCGGCGCAGGTCGGCCGGCGCGATATCGTCGATGTAGAGCGACAGGATCTGCAGCGCCAGCTCGGCGTAGCCCAGGCCGCGCCAGCGCGCCAGCGTGGCCGCATCGACCTGCGGGTAGTGCGTCGGCAGGTACAGCCCGCCGTCGGGCGCGAGACCCTCGAGCAGGATCTCGCAGAAACCGCGCCGGGTCTCGTCGCCGCGCGTGCTGAGGTATTTCATCGGGGCTGCAGCCGTCGCGCAGCGCGGCTGCGCCGCGCCGCGGCGTGGCAACGCGCCATCGCAAGCCGGCGACGCTGCGCTCCCGTGCCTGCCGGTCCGCGCGGGGGGCGGACGACGCAGGTCGTCGGCCTGGGCGAGCTCACGACAGCTCC
>JBBIPS010000495.1:0-2110 GCA_037442725.1 Burkholderiales bacterium
GTCTTGCCGACCCGGGCCGGGCCGCCGCGGCCGGCAGCGCGGGTCGCGTCGGCGCGCCCGCGCGGCTACTGCGCGACCCAGCCGCCGTCGACGTTCCAGGCCACGCCGCGGATGTTGTCGGCAGCCGGCGAGCACAGGAACAGCGCCAGCTCGGCGAGCTGCTCGGGCGTCGTGAACTGCAGCGAAGGCTGCTTCTCGGCCAGCAACTGGCGCTTGGCCTCGTCGTTGCCGATGCCGGCCTGCGCCGCGCGCGCGTCGACCTGCTTCTGCACCAGCGGCGTCAGCACCCAGCCCGGGCAGATCGCGTTGTGCGTGACGCCGGTGGTGGCGCACTCGAGCGCGGCGGTCTTCGTGAAGCCGACCAGCCCGTGCTTGGCGGTGACGTAGGCCGATTTCTGCGCCGAGGCGACGAGGCCGTGCACCGACGCGATGTTGATGACACGGCCCCAGTTGCGGCGCTTCATTCCGGGCAGCGCCAGCCGCGTCGTGTGGAACGCCGAGCACAGGTTGATCGCGATGATCGCGTCCCAGCGCTCGACCGGGAAGTCCTCGATGTTGGCCACGTGCTGGATGCCGGCGTTGTTGACCAGGATGTCGAGCGCGCCGAACTCGGCCTCGCAGGCGCGCACCATGGCTTCGATCTCGGCCGGCTTGCTCATGTCGGCGCCGTGGTACGACACCCGTCCGCCGAGTCCGGCCAGCGCGGCGCGCGCGCCGTCGACATCGCCGAAACCGTTGAGCATCACGCTGGCGCCGCTCCTGGCCAGCGCCAACGCCATGCCGAGCCCGATGCCGCTCGTCGAGCCGGTGACGAGGGCGGTCTTTCCTTTGAGCATCTGAGATCTCCGTGGTCGACCCCGCAACGATGCGCGTGGCATCGGTGCCGCGCCGGTCGCGAAGCAGGTGCTTGTCGACCGGCGGCGGTGTCGACGCCTCGGGGCGACCCGGCGTCGACTGCAATATGCTTGGACCATTATCCGCAACGAGTCGACCACCGTGACCGAGCCGCGCCTGAACCATGTCCAATGCCTCGACAGCAAGGGACTGCACCGCATGGCGTACTGGGACTGGGGCGACCCGGCGAACCGCAGGCTGCTGGTCTGCGCGCACGGCCTGTCGCGCCAGGGGCGCGACTTCGACACGCTGGCGGCGTCGCTGCGTGGGCAGTACCGCGTCGTCTGCCCCGATGTCGTCGGCCGCGGCCGCTCGGACTGGCTCGCCGACCCGCTGGGCTACCAGATCCCGGCCTACGTCGCCGACATGGTCACGCTGCTGGCGCGGCTCGACGCCGAGGTGATCGACTGGGTCGGCACCTCGATGGGCGGGCTGATCGGTCTCGGCGTGGCCGCGCTCGCGGGCTCGCCGCTGCGCCGGCTGGTGCTCAACGACGTCGGCCCGGCGATCGAGCCGGCGGCGCTGGCGCGCATCGGCACCTACCTCGGCCAGCCGGCGCACTGGGACACACTCGACGCCGCCGCCGACGCGCTGTGGGCCATCTCGCGCAGCTTCGGCCCGCACAGCCGCGCGCAGTGGCTGGCGCTGACGCGGCCGCAACTGGTGGCCGACGGCGCCGGCTTCAAGTCGCACTACGACCCGGCGATCGCCGTGCCGTTCCGGCTCGTCACGCCCGAGCTGGCGCGTGCCGGCGAGGCGGCGCTGTGGCAGGCCTATGACGGTCTGAAGCAGCGCGTGCTGCTGCTGCGCGGCGCGCAGTCCGACCTGCTCTCGGTGGCCACCGCGCAGGCGATGACGCAGCGCGGCCCGCGTGTGCGGCTGGTCGAGTTCGCCGGCGTCGGCCATGCGCCGACGCTGGTGCAGCCCGAACAGGTGCAGGCGGTGCGCGAATTCCTGCTCGCGCCATGAGGCCATGAAGACGCTCGGCGCGGCGCTGCGCCACGACGCCGCGCCCATCGTCCGGCTCGCCGGCAACGAAGCGCCGGTGACCGAGCGCGGCGGGGCGGTCGGAACGCACATGTACATGGCGCCCGAGGTCCACGCCGGCCGCGTGCAGCTTGTCGATCACTCCCTGGTCGGTCCACAGCGTGACGCCGAGCGGATCGATGCCCCACTCGAGGTCACCCAGCGTCTTCGGGTCGGCCATCGTGGTCCA
>JBBIPS010000496.1:0-2106 GCA_037442725.1 Burkholderiales bacterium
AGCGCAGCCACCGCCAAGCCGAGCGCGAACGTCAGTTGCGTCTTCATGGTGATGGCTCCCGTGTCAGTACACGTCGTGCTGGGTGTTGTGCACGTTGAAGTGGCCGGTCGGCGTGATCAGGCGCGGGTCCTTGATCACGGCCTTGAGCTTCAGCGTCTTGTCGTCGACGACGACCAGCGCGCTCTGCTTGTTCTTGGCCGACCAGACCGAGAACCAGACCTCGTCACCGGCCTTGTTGAACTCGGGCTGCACGACGCGCTTGGCGCCGTCGTCGGCCAGCCCCGCCCACTCGGCGATCGGCAGCACGGTGTAGCCCTTGTCGAGGTGGTCGATGTCGAACACGGCGATCGACTGCGAGACCTTCGCCTCGGGGTTGAGCGGTGTGTCGGAGTACAGGTGGCGGCTCTTGGGGTGGCTCTTGATGAACAACGCCCCGCCGCCCTGGCCCTTCAGCTCGGCGACCTTCTTGAACGCGTACTCCTTGTGCTTGACGGGGTCGGTGCCGATGAGCGAGATCGACTCGTCGCCGAGGTGGCCGGTGGCCCAGACCGGGCCGAACTTCGGGTGCACGAAATTGGCGCCGCGCCCCGGATGCGGGATCTTGCCGACGTCGACGATCGACGTGAGCTTGTCCTCCTTGGCGTCGATCACAGCGATCTTGTTGCTCTGGTTGGCCGCCACCATGAAGTAGCGCTTGGTCGAGTCCCAGCCGCCGTCGTGCAGGAAGCGCGCGCTGCCGATCTCGGTGACCTTGAGCGCGTCGATGTTCGAGTAGTCGACCATCAGCGTCTTGCCGGTCTCCTTGACGTTGACGACGAACTCGGGCTTGAAGTGGCTGGCGACGATCGACGCCACGCGCGGCTCGGGGTGGTATTCCTGCTTGTCCACCGTCATGCCGCGGGTGCCGACGATCTTCAGCGGCTCGAGCGTGTCGCCCTTCATGATCACGTACTGCGGCGGCCAGTAGGCGCCGGCGATCGCGAGCTTGTCGGTGAAGTCGCCCTCCTTGCCCTTGTACTTGCTGGTGTCGACCGAGCGCGCCTCGAGGCCGATGCGGATCTCGGCGACGTTGTCGGGCAGCGGCATCCACAGGTCGATCATGTTGATCTTGGCGTCACGCCCGATCACGAACAGGTAGCGCCCCGAAGCCGACACGCGCGAGATGTGCACCGCGTAGCCGGTCTTGACGATGTTGATGATCTTCTTGGTGTCGCCGTCGATCAGCGCCACCTCGCCGGCGTCGCGCAGCGTCGTCGAGAAGATGTTGGTGATGTTGAAGTCGTTCATCTTCTTCGTCGGCCGCTGCGCCGGCGGGACGATGACCTTCCAGGTCGACTTCATCTGCTCCATGCCCCACTCGGGCGGCTGCGGCGGGTCTTGCTGGACGTAGCGTGCCATCACGTCGACCGTCTTGGCGTCGAGTTCGCCCGAGGTCAGCCAGTTCGGCATGCCCGCGGGCGAGCCGTAGGAGATGAAGACCTTGAGATAGTCGCTGCCCTTGGGGATCGTGATGTCGGGCGTCAGCGGCTTGCCGGTGGCGCCCTTGCGCAGCACGCCGTGGCAGCCCGCGCAGCGCTCGAAGTAGGTCTTGCGGCCGAGGTCGAACTCGGCCTGCGTCATCGGCGGCGCCTTCGGGTTGGCGCTCTGGTACATCGGCTCGCCGGCCAGCGGTGAGGTGCCGGCCTGGTAGCCGGCTTCGGCCGGCGTGGTGTGCTTGTCCTGCGCCAGGGCGGCCAGCGCCAGGCTCGTCAGCACCAGGGCCGACGCGCGCGGCAGGCGGGAAATCTTCATGATGGTGTGCACTCCGTAGGGGGGCCGCGTGTGGGCTGCCCCGCGCTCTGGCGCGGCTTCGGGCAGGCTCGCTTCGGGTTGCGGCGACAGGTTCGCTGCGAGCGCGGGCATCGTCCGTCGCCGACGGCACTGGCGTCCTTGAACTGGTTCAAGGACTGCACGCGAGGGCGCCCGAACAATGCGCCGAGTCAATCGCGGGTCCATACTGGACGCATGACGGATCGAAGGCAGGAGGTCGAGCGTGCTCGATGAATCGTTGCGGCAGGATGCGCCGGCGCTGGCACCGGTGGCGGCGCGCGCGCGCGCCTCAGCGCG
>JBBIPS010000497.1:0-2094 GCA_037442725.1 Burkholderiales bacterium
CTGCTGGATCGACTCGCGCTCACGCCGCAGGCCCTCGCGACCGTCGCCGAGGGCTGCGAGCAGATCGCCGCGATGGCCGACCCGGTGGGTGAGATCAGCGGCCTCAGGCGCCGGCCCTCGGGCATCAGCGTCGGCCGGATGCGCGTGCCGCTGGGCGTGTTCGGCATGATCTACGAGAGCCGGCCCAACGTGACGATCGAGGCCGCCGCGCTGGCCGTCAAGAGCGGCAATGCCTGCATCCTGCGCGGCGGCTCGGAGGCGCTGCACAGCAACCTGGCGCTGTGGCACGAGGTGCAGGCGGCACTGGTCGAGGCCGGGCTGCCAGCCGCCGCGGTGCAACTGGTGGCGACCACCGACCGCGCCGCGGTGGGCCGGCTGATCACGATGCCCGAGTTCGTCGACGTCATCATCCCGCGCGGCGGCAAGGGGCTGATCGAGCGCATCGGTGCCGAGGCCCGGGTGCCCGTCATCAAGCACCTCGACGGCAACTGCCACGTCTACGTCGACGCCGAGGTCGACCTCGAGCTGGCGCTGGCCGTCACCGACAACGCCAAGACGCAGAAGTACAGCCCGTGCAACGCCGCCGAATCGCTGCTGGTGCATGCCCGCCAGGCGGCGGACTTCCTGCCGCGCATCGGCGCGATCTTCGCCGCCAAGGGCGTCGAGATGCGCTGCTGCAGCGCGAGCAGGGCACTGCTCGTCGGCCTGCCCGCGGCACGCGTGAGCGACGCCACCGAGGCCGACTGGTCCGCCGAGTACCTGGCACCGATCATCAGCATCCGGATCGTCGCCGATCTGGACGCCGCGATCGCCCACATCAACCGTTACGGCTCGCATCACACCGACACCATCCTGACGGCGAATCACCCGAACGCGATGCGGTTTCTGCGCGAGGTCGACTCGGCCAGCGTGATGGTCAACGCCAGCACGCGCTTTGCCGATGGCTTCGAGTACGGGCTGGGCGCCGAGATCGGCATCAGCACCGACAAGCTGCACGCGCGCGGCCCGGTCGGGCTCGAAGGCCTGACCTGTCTGAAGTGGGTGGTGCTGGGCAACGGCGAGGTGCGCACCTGAGGGCACGCACGAGGTCGGCCCCGCGGCGCGCGCCGACCCGTCCGCCACCCGCGCGCCCACGCGGCACCCACCCCGACGACGCACCGATGCTCGACCCGCGCCACGCACTCGTGCTGTTCTCCGGCGGGCAGGATTCCACCGCCTGCCTGGCCTGGGCGCTGGACCGCTTCGAGCGGGTCGAGACCGTCGGCTTCGACTACGGCCAGCGCCACCGCGTCGAGCTCGACTGCCGGGTCGAGGTGCGCGACGCGCTGTGCCGCGACTTCGCGTGCTGGGCCGGGCGGCTCGGCGACGACCACCTGCTCGACCTGGCGCTGCTGGGCCGGCTCTCGGACAGCGCGCTGACCACCGAGCGCGCGATCGAGCTGCGCGCCGACGGCCTGCCCAACACCTTCGTGCCGGCACGCAACCTGCTGTTCCTGGGTTGCGCCGCCGCGCTGGCCTACCGGCGCGGCGCCAGCGTGCTGGTCGGCGGCATGTGCGAGACCGACTCGTCGGGCTACCCCGACTGCCGCGACAACACGGTCAAGGCGCTGCAGGTGGCGCTCTCGCTCGGGCTGGCCGCGCCGATGACGATCGAGACGCCGCTGATGTTCCTGACCAAGGCGCAGACCTGGGCGCTGACCGATGCGCTCGGCGGCGCGGCGCTGAACGCGCTGATCGTCGAGCACACGCACACCTGCTACCTCGGCGAGCGTGGACTGCGTCACGTCTGGGGCCACGGCTGCGGCCACTGCCCGGCGTGCATGCTGCGCGCCGCGGGACATGCGGCATGGCTGGCGGGGTCGAATTGACGGCGCCCGGCCTGGAAACGGGCCAGTGGATCACGCTCGGGCTGCTGGTCGTACTCGCGTTCTGGATGCTCGGGGGCTACAACCGGGTGGTCGCGCTGCGCATGGCCATCGTCGCCGCCTGGGCGCAGGTCGATGGCGTGCTGCAGGCCCGCGAACTGGCCGTGACCGCGCTGCTCGCGGCCGTCGCTGCCAGGCTGGCCTCCGAGCCCGTCGCACTCGATGGCGT
>JBBIPS010000498.1:0-2093 GCA_037442725.1 Burkholderiales bacterium
AAGACCGCGCTGACGGTCACGTACCACGCCGTCAACTTCGCCAAGTACGGCTACCGCTACCTCGCAGAGGTCCAGTTCCGCTTCAACCGGCGCTACGACGTGCGCGCAATGCTCGGCAGCTTGATGCGTGCGCTCGTCGCCGCACCCAAGCTGCCCGAGCGCGGAATCAGGGTTGCTGAGGTTCATCGCTAGTCAGGTCCGCGCAAGCCCCAGAACAGGCTCGCAGGATCAGTAGTGCGGCGGCAACTCGTCGCGCAGGCTGCGCGCCGGGGCACCGTCGTCGGCTGGCGACTGCTGCCGCAGCCAGGCGATCTCGCGCCGCAGCGCGTCGATCTGCTGCTGTTGCCCGATGATGAGCTGATCGAGTCGATCGACCAGGTCTTCGGTGAAGCTGGCCTTGATCTCGAGGTCGGTCAGCCGCTGCTCGATGTCGTCGCTGGATTCCATTGGCGCATTGTCGATGCCGCGCCCGACCGGCCGCTGCCGCTGGCCGGCTCCCGTCAGTCCAGCAGCCGCCCCACCCTCGGCGCGTCGGCCAGGGCCCGCACGCGCCCGATCAACGCATCGACTTCGCCCGCGTCGGCGCCACCCCGATACAGCGCGAGCCGACGGAACTTGTCGTCGATCTCGGGCCGCGTCAGCGTGTTGCCGGGGTCGCCCCTGGGCTCGTCGACGCGCCCGGCCAGCCGCCGGCCGTCGCTGGTCTCGACCTGCACCTTGCCGATCCAGCGCGCCGGGTAGGCGGCGTCGACTTCTTCGTCGAGCACCATGCCGACCTTGCCGCGCCAGGCCACCGTGGCCGGGTCGTCGAAGTGCTGGTCGAACTCGGCCAGGCCGGCGCGTCCGTGCAGCGCGACCAGCGCCAGCACGGTGCCCATCGAGAACTTGGCCTGGTGCACGGTGCGCGGCTCGACCACCGGCCCCAGCACGTCGATCGCGCCCTGGTGCACCAGCGCCGTGACGCGCACGATGTCCGCCGCCGCCAGGTGGTGCTCGCGCATCACCTGCAGCAGCGCGTCGGCCGCCGGGTGGGTGTGGCGGCACGAGGCATGGAACTTGAACGAGGTCTCGGCCAGCGCCCAGCGCGTGCCCAGGCCGTCGGTGAGCCGCGACGCGACGGCGTCGCTCGACATCCCGGCGGCCAGGCCCTGCGCACCTTCGAGGATGCGGCGCGCACCGGTGAAACCGTCCTGCGCCAGGCAGGCCGCCGTCAACCCCGCGGCAGCGGCGTGTGCGGTGTGCAGTTGCTTGGAATCGGCAGCGTCGCGCAGGAACTCCCACAGCCCGGCCGACTGCGTTCCGGCCGACCCGAAGGCATGCAGCATCTGCTGCGGCGTCAGGCGCAGCAGGCTGCCCGCCGCTGCCGCCGCGGCCAGCGTGCCGGCCGTACCGGTGGTGTGGAAGACGCGGTAGTGCGAGCGGCCGAGGAACTCGCCGACGCGGATGCCGACCTCGTAGCCGGCCACCGCGGCCAGCAGCAGGTCGGCGCCCGAGCGGCCGAGCGCCTGCGCCAGCGCCAGCGCCGGCGGGAACACCACCGCGGCCGGGTGGAACACCGCGCCGTTGTGCACGTCGTCCTGCTCGACCACGTGCGACGCGCCAGCGTTGATCGCGGCGGCCAGCAGCGGGCTGGTGCCGCGGCGATGGATCAGGATTTCGGCTGGCCCGTCGGCCGGGCCCTGCGCCGTCATGAAGCGCGCGAGGGTTTCGACCGCGCGCGCGCCCTTGCCGGCCAGCGCCGAGCCGAGCCAGTCGAGCAGCAGGTCCTCTGCACGGCGCCACACCGGAGCGGGGATTCGATCGATGCGCAGCGTGGCGGCGAACTCGGCCAGCACCCGGCCGGGACTGTCGCCGCCGTCGGCGTCGGGGGTCACCTTCTTCATCGCGGGCAATTCCTTGGTTGCTTCGGATCCGGGGTGGACGGCTGCAATCGTCGCACAGGCGCCCGGCCCGACCTGGCTATGATCGCCCGCGCTCCCGCACGCCGACCCGCCAGCGCATCATGACCGCTCGATCTCGAACTTCCCTGCGCTGGCACCTGGGCCGGCGAATTGCCCGACGCCAAGAGCCGCTTGTCTTACATTGCACGGCTG
>JBBIPS010000499.1:0-2090 GCA_037442725.1 Burkholderiales bacterium
AACGTCTGCCACGACGGGAACTACCTTTCCTTCGGCGCCGCGCGCGCCGAGCTGCCCGACCAGGCCGAAGTGGACGCCTTTCTCGGCGAAAAGAACGTCAACTGGCACGCCGCGCTCGACCCGCTGCGCCCGCTCGAGTGGATCGACCCCGATGATGCGGCCGGCCGCACCGACCTGTGGGCACGCGTGCGCCAGGGCTTCGCGCTGCCGACGCTCGACAACGACCTGGTGCGCAAGTGGGAGCAGTGGTATGCGGCGCGACAGGACTACGTCCAGCGCATGACCGGGCGCGGCGCGCGCTACCTGTTCCACATCGTCGACGAGGTCAACCGCCGCGGCCTGCCGACCGAGCTGGCGCTGCTGCCCTTCGTCGAGAGCGCCTACAACCCACAGGCGATGTCCACCGCCAAGGCCTCGGGCATGTGGCAATTCGTGCCCAGCACCGGGCGCGACTTCTCGCTCAAGCAGAACGTCTTCCGCGACGACCGGCGCGACGTGCTGGCCTCCACCCGCGCCGCGCTCGACTACCTGCAATCGCTGCACGACACCTTCGGCGACTGGCAACTCGCGCTGGCCGCGTACAACTGGGGCCAGGGCAACGTGCAGAAGGCGCTGACGCGCCAACGCCGGCTGGCCGGGCAGGACGGCGGCGACGCGACGGGCAGTTACGCCGGCCTGCGCATGCCCGACGAGACACGCAACTACCTGCCCAAGCTGCAGGCGGTGAAGAACATCATCGACCGGCCGCAGGACTTCGGGCTGGCCCTGCCCGAATTGCAGAACCACCCCTACTTCCTGTCGGTGCCGATCGAGCGCGACATCGACGTCGACCTCGCCGCCCGGCTGGCCGGGTTGCCGCTCGACGAGTTCAGGCAGCTCAACCCGCAGATGAACCACCCGGTGATCCTGGCTGCCGGCACGCCTCAGGTGCTGCTGCCCTACGACAGCGCTGGCGTCTTCCTGCAGGCGCTGGCCGCACACGACGGTCCGCTCGCGAGCTGGACCGCCTGGGTCGCGCCGCGCACGCTCAAGCCCTCGGAAGCCGCGCGCCTGGTCGGCATGGACGAACCCCGCCTGCGCGAGGTCAACCGGATCCCCAGGGGCATGCGGGTCAAGGCCGGCTCGACGCTGCTGGTGCCGCGCAATGGCACGCGCGCTCAGGACGTCACCGAGCAGGTCGCCGACAACGCCGTGCTGGCGCTGGCCCCCGACCTGCCGCCTCTGAGGCGCATCAGTTTCCGCGCCGGCCGCAAGGGCGACAGCGTGGCTTCGGTGGCACGCCGCTACCGCGTCGCCGCAGTGCGTGTGGCCGAGTGGAACCGCACGACGGCCGACGCCCGCTTCAAACCGGGTGCGTCGATCGTCGTGCTGGTGGCGCGCAGCGCCGCTGCGCCACGCGCCGCGGGCAAGCCGGTGCGGCTGGCGACACGTGCTGCGGCCTCCCCGGTCCGCCGCAGCGCCAGGCCGGGGCCGGCAGCGCGCTTGCGTCTGGCGCAGAACTGACAGCCTCGTCGATCGCCGCCTCCACCGTCACGCGTTGCCGACCCGGCCAGCGCACGCACACTGCCCGAGCCTGCCAATGAACGCGCAAGTTTCCCCGACCCGTGAGCGCATCGAGCGCGTGCGCGATGCGCTGGCGCGCCACGACGCATTCGCGCTGCTGGTGCCGTCGGCCGACCCGCACCTGTCGGAGTACCTGCCCGCGCGCTGGCAGGCCCGGCAGTGGTTGTCGGGGTTCACCGGGTCGATGGGCACGCTGGTCGTCACGCGCGAGGCCGCCGCGCTGTTCGCCGACAGCCGCTACTGGGTGCAGGCCGAGGCCCAACTCGCCGGCAGCGGCATCGAGCTGGTGAAGATCCCGCCCGGCGCATCGACGCAGCACATCGACTGGCTGGCCGCCCAGGCGCCGCACGGCGCGCAGGTACGGGTCGACGGCCAGGTCCTCGGACTGGCCGCCGCACAGGCGCTGCGTGCCGCACTCGATGCCGCCGGCGTCGCGCTGCGCACCGATCTCGACCTGCTGGAAGAGGTCTGGCCCGACCGCCCGGCGCTGCCCGTCGGGGCCGTCCGTGCGCATGCCACGCCGCACG
>JBBIPS010000500.1:0-2076 GCA_037442725.1 Burkholderiales bacterium
TGCTCTTCCGATCTGCGGCCGACCGAGGCCTACCCGGCCAACCCCAACGGCAGCCCCGGCGGCCTGACAGGCGTGACCACCGCCGACGGCCGCTTCACGGCGCTGATGCCGCACCCCGAGCGCGTCGTGCGTCACGCGCAGCTGAGCTGGACCCGCGGCGATCCCGCGACCGCCAGCCCATGGCTGCGCATGTTCGCCAATGCAAGGCGCTGGCTGGGGTGAAGCCGCGCGTCGCCGCCGACCGGCGGGTACGCGTTCGTGCCGGCGCGCCGTCGACCGCCGGCCGCAGCGGATGCCGAGGATTCACAGCCAGCGCAGCGCGGCGTAGTTGATCGACAGGTGCAGCGTGTTGTCGATCAGGATCATCAGCCAGAACGCGTGGCCGGCCGGCACGTCGGCGGGGAATCCGGTGGCGCGGCAATCGGCCCATTTCAGGTGCCAGTCGGTCAGCTTGTTCTTGGCGAACGCGACATGGCGCGCGAGCCGGAAGCGGTCGATCAGCAGGTGCGACAGCGCGATGACGACGATCGCCGCCAGCGTCGGCCGCAGCAGCAGGAACGGCAGCGCGTAGATCAGCGCATGGCACAGCGCGGCGAAGGTCGTGCTGACCTTGGCGCGGGCCATCCAGTCGGTCTGGGTGACATAGTCGCCGATCAGATGCAGCAGAAGCTGTTCCATGAGTCCATCCTCGGGATGCGTATGCCGGCGGCGCCCGGCGCGACTAGCGTAGCGGCGATCGAAACGGCCGGCGCTTCGTCCATTTCGGCATCGTGGACATTGTGCGGACGAGGCTCGCCGCCTCGTCGGTCGGATCTACGGCAGCGACAACCCGGCCAGCAACTCGTACGAGCGCAGTCGCGCCGCGTGGTCGTGAATCGCGCCGGCGACGATCAACTCTTCGGCCTGCGTGCGCTCGACGATCGCGGCCAGCTGAGCGCGCACCGTGTCCGGTGCGCCGACCGCGGTGGCTGCCAGCATGCGCTGCACGCCGGCGCGCTCGCGCTCGTTGCCGAGCGTGGCCATCAGGGCCGGGTCGATCGGTCGCGGCAGCGGCCCGCGCTGGCCGCGCTGCAGGCCGAGCAAGCGCTGCTGCAGCGAGGTGAACAGGCGCGCCGCTTCGCCATCGGTGTCGGCGGCGATGACATTGACGCCGACCATTGCGCACGGCTTTGGCCGATCGGCCGAGGGCCGGTAGGTCGAACGGTAGACCTCGAGCGCCTGCAGCAGCATGTCGGGCGCGAAGTGCGAGGCGAAGGCGTAGGGCAGGCCGAGATGCGCGGCGAGCTGTGCACCGTACAGGCTCGAGCCGAGGATCCAGATCGGCACATGCGTGCCGGCGCCTGGAACGGCGCGCACCGCCTGGCCGGGCTGGGTGTGGCCGAGATAGGACTGCAGTTCGAGCACGTCCTGCGCGAAGCTGTCCTCGCCTTGCGTGGCGAGGTGCTGGCGCAGCGCGCGTGCCGTCAACGGGTCGGTGCCCGGTGCGCGTCCCAGGCCGAGGTCGATGCGGCCGGGGTAGAGCGTGGCGAGCGTGCCGAACTGCTCGGCCACCACCAACGGCGCGTGGTTGGGCAGCATCACGCCGCCCGCACCGACGCGGATCGTGCGCGTGCCGCCGGCGACATGGCCGACGAGCACGGCGGTGGCCGAACAGGCCACGCCGTCCATGTTGTGGTGCTCGGCGAGCCAATAGCGTCGATAGCCCCATCGTTCGGCGTGTTGCGCCAGGTCGAGCGTGTGGCGCAGCGACTCGGCGGCGTCGCTGCCTTCGACGATCGGGGCCAGGTCGAGGATCGACAGCGGGGTCATGGGGTGGATGCTGCCACGCTGCACCGGCACGTGCCGCGCCGCCACGACGGTGTCGGCGGCGGGCTCAGCGCACCGTGCCGCCGCCGAGCACCCGGTACAGCAGCAGCGCGTTCTGGCGTTCGGCCAGTTGCAGCGTGACCAGCGCCTGGCGCGAGCACTGCGCCGCGCATAAAATCCGCGCTGCCGCCTATGCCGCTCATGAACCTGGCGCCGAGCGACTCGGCCGTGGCCTGGCCCGTGAGATCGATCTGAAGCGCGCTGTTGATG
>JBBIPS010000501.1:0-2070 GCA_037442725.1 Burkholderiales bacterium
GTATTATCGGGCCATGAACTTCAGCACCCAGACCGCGCGCACGCTGCACGACGAGCACCGCACCAACCTCGACCTGCTCGGCCGCGTCGAGCTCGCGCTCGGGCGCGCCGCGCGGCCCGACGCGGCACGCGCCGCGGCGCTGCTCGACCTGCTCGGCCCGCTGCAGCGCCAGCTCGACCACGACGTCGAACGCCACTTCGCGTTCGAGGAGCGCGAGCTGTTCCCGCGCATGGGCGAGGCCGGCGAGGCCGACATCGCCGGGCTGCTCGCCGAGGAGCACGAGGCGATCCGCGCCGTCGCCGGCGAGCTCGCGCCGCGGCTGCGCGAGATGCTGGCCGGCACGATCGACGACGCCGGCTGGCAGGCGCTGCGGCGCGGCACGCTCGAGCTCGTCGAGCGCCAGGTCGCGCACATCCAGAAGGAGGAGATGGCGCTGCTGCCGCTGCTCGACGACCTGCTCGACGACGCGACCGACCGCCAACTCGCGTTCGACTACGCGGCCGGATGAAACGTCCGCCCCCGCCCCGACCCAGGAGAAAACGCATGCCCTCGCCCGACGCCCCGACCGCCCGCGCGGCCATCGAGATCCGTGCCCTGGCCGCGCAAGACCTGGCCGCGGTGGTGGCGATCGACGCCGCGCACGAGGGTCACTCGCGACGCGCGTACTTCGAACGCCGCCTGGCCAGCGCGCTGCGCGAACCGGCGCTGCACGTGCAGCTCGCCGCCACCGACGCGCACGGCCTGGCCGGCTATGCGCTGGCGCGGCGGCTGACCGGCGAGTTCGGTCGGCCGCAACCCGGGCTGCGGCTCGAAATCGTCGGCGTGCGCCCCAACCTGCGCGAGCACGGCATCGGCAGCGCATTGCTGCAGGCGTTGTGCGGCTATGCGCAGCGCCATGGCGCCACCGAGCTGCGGACCGCGGCGAGCTGGCGCGACCACGGCATGCTGCGCTGGCTCGATGCGATGGGCTTCGCGCTCGCGCCGGCGCAGATCATCGACTGTGCCGTCGACGCCGGCCGCTACCACCCCGAGCGCGACGACGCCATCGACGCTGCAGCCGGCACCGAGCCGCGGCGCGAGATCGACTATGGCGCCCCCGCCGGCAACGACTTCGAGCGTCTGGCCCGCGACCAGGCCGAAGTGCGCGCGATGACCCGTGCCGACCTGCGCGAGATCGTCCGCATCGACCGCGGCATCACCGGCCGCGACCGCCACGACTACATCGCCGCCCGGCTCGACGAGACGATGTCCGACTCGGCGATCCGCGTCTCGCTGTGCGCGCGCCGCGACGACACGGTGGTGGGCTACCTGATGGCGCGCGCCGACCTCGGCGACTTCGGCCGCACCGAGCCGACCGCCATCATCGACACCATCGGCGTCGACCCCGAGTACGCCGGGCGCGGCATCGGCCACGCGCTGCTGTCGCAACTCTTCGCCAACCTCGGCGCGCTCGCCGTCGAGCGCGTCGAGACGCTGCTCGAACCGCGCGACGTGCCGCTGCTCGGCTTTCTCTACCGCTGCGGCTTCAGGCCGGCGCAGCGCCTGCCGTTCGTGCGGAGCGTGGCGTGAGCGCAGTGGCGCTGCCCGACGACAGCACGCTGCGCGACGCGCTGCGCGAGGTCGACGATCCCGAAGCCGGGATGAACATCGTCGAGCTCGGCCTGGTCTACCGCGTCGAGTGCGTCGACGGCCGCGTCGAGATCGACCTGACGATGACGACCCCGGCCTGCCCGGTGGCCGACCTGCTCGTCGAGCAGGCGCGGCAGGCCGCCCTGCGCATCTGCCCGCCCGGCACCGAGGTGCGCGTCCAACTGGTGTGGGAGCCGCTGTGGACGCCATCGATGATGAGCGGCGTCGCGCGCGATTTCTTCGGCTGGTCGGGTTGACCCCGCCGTGCCGTCATCGCCGCCGCTGATGCCGGCGGACCGCCCGAGCCGACGGCTCCCGCGCGGCGCGAAGCCGCGCAATCAACGAAGAAATGTGAAGCCCGCCCTCGAGGCACTCGAGGATCGCTGCCTGCTCGACGCGGCGCCGGTCCAGTTCGGGACCGCGGAGGCCTTCATTCAATAT
>JBBIPS010000502.1:0-2066 GCA_037442725.1 Burkholderiales bacterium
CCGGTGGCCACGCGCGCGCAGGCAGGGCAAATCCTGGCGCGGCTGGCGGCCTACCCGCGGCGCGTCGAACAGGAGCTCGCCCTGTTGCGCGAAGGATTGGCGCTGGGCTGGGTGCCGCCGCGCACGGTGCTCGACCGCGTGCCGCCGCAGATCGACGGCCAGCTCGGCGCGGAGCTCGACCACAGCCCGTTCTTCGAGCCCTTCACACGCCTGCCCAGGGACCTCCCGGCCGCCGAGCAGGACGCGTTGCGCGCGCGGGCACGCGAGCTCATCACCGCTCAGGTCGCACCAGCGCTGCGCCGGCTGCGTGCGTTCGTCGTCGACGAATACCTGCCCGCGGCGCCGGTCGACGGCGCGCTCAGCCGCTATCCCGGTGGCGCCGAGGTCTACGCCGCGCAGGTGCGGTCCAACACCACCACCGGGCTGTCCCCGGCGCAGATCCACGCCATCGGCTTGCGCGAGGTGTCCCGGCTCGGCGCGGCGATGGACGCCGTGCGCAAGGAGGTCGGGTTCGACGGCAGCTTCGGCGCCTTCATGCACCACCTCAACACCGACCCGAAGTTCTTCCACACCAGCCCGGCGGCGCTGCTGGCGGGCTACCGCGACATCGCCAAGCGCATCGACCCTGAGCTGCCGCGGCTGTTCGCGGTGCTGCCGCGCGCGCCTTACGGCGTTCGACCGATGCCGCCGCACTTCAGCAGCGACCGCGCGGAGTTCTATTCGGGCCCGGCGCTCGACGGCACTCAGCCGGGCTGGTTCAACGCCAACGGTCTGGCCTACACCAAGCGTCCGATCTGGGGCATGGAGACGCTGGTCGCGCACGAGGCCGTGCCCGGCCACCATCTGCAGATCGCACGCGCCGTCGAGCTCGGTGAACTGCCCAGGTTCCGCCGCGGCGACGGCTTCACGGTCTTCGACGAGGGCTGGGCCCTCTACGCCGAGACGCTGGGCTTCGACCTCGGCCTGTACCGGGACCCCTACAGCCGGCTCGGCCACCTGCAATGGCAGGCCTTCCGCGCCGCGCGGCTGGTGGTCGACACCGGCATCCACGCCTTCGGCTGGAGCCGTCAGCAGGCGATCGACTACATGGTCGAGCGCACCGGCGAAGGGCGCGACTTCGTCGCCTCCGAGGTCGACCGCTACTACTCCGACCCGGCACAGGCGCTGGCCTACATGATCGGCGAGTTGAAGATCATCGAGTTGCGCGACCGCGCCAAGGCCAGGCTCGGCGAGCGTTTCGACATCCGTCGCTTCCACCAGGTCGTTCTCGACCAGGGGTCGGTGCCGCTGCCGCTGCTCGAGCGCGCCGTCGATGCGTGGATCGCCGAGGCCGGCGTCGTCAAGGGTTGAGGCGGCGCAGCGCGGCACGATGCCGCGTGGGTCGGACGGCGCCGATCCGCGCCACCTGCACTCGGGCGCCCGGTCGGCTCGACGCCGGTCGCCGCCCGGGCCGGTTCAGGCCTGCGCCAGCCGCTCGAGCGCCGGCACGTCGAGCACGCGCACGGTGTAGCCGGCGACCTCGATCACGCCCTGGCCGCTGAAGCTGCGCATCAGCCGCGACAGCGTCTCCGGTGTGATCGCCAGTTGCGACGCGACGTCGCGCTTGCGCTCGTGCAGGTGCACCACCGCCTGCCCCGCCGCGCCGTCCAGCGGCTCGCAGCGCTGATGCAGCCACTGCGCCAGCCGTGCCGGCGCATCCTTGTGCATCAACTCGTGGGTATTGACTTCGAGCGCCTGGACTTCGTTGGCCAGCCCCTGGATCAGCCGCCGCGCCAGCGCGGGATGGTGCTCGAGTTGCGCCTGCAGCGCATCCAGCGGCAGCTCGATCACCTTGGCCAGCGTGCAGGCCTGGGCGTCCATCACGTGTGGAGCGTCGACCCAGGCGGCACTGAGGTCCAGCCAGGCCGGACCCCGCTCGATGCGCTCGGTGCGGAAGACGCCGTCGGCGGTGCGGAAACCGAGCGCGACGTCGCCCTCGAGCAGCCCCACCAACGCCGGCGCCGTGGCCGCGCGGCTGAAGACGACCTGGCCCGGAGCGACGCTGCGCGCCTCGGTGATCGACTCCA
>JBBIPS010000503.1:0-2066 GCA_037442725.1 Burkholderiales bacterium
GGTCTTGAGCGGACCGTTGGGCAGGCGCACCTGCGACTTGGCGACCTCGAAGCCCAGTGCCTTCAGGCCGGCGGCGATATCGGCGTTCGTCACCGAACCGAACAGCCGGCCATCAACGCCTGACTTCTGCGCGATGGTGACGGTCTTGCCGGCGAGCTTCTCGCCGACGGCCTGCGCCGCCGCCAGCTTGTCGGCGGCCGACTTCTCGAGTTCGACGCGCAGCGTCTCGAACTCGGCGATCGCCGCGGCGGTGGCACGACGCGCACGCTTGGTCGGGATCAGATAGTTGCGGGCAAAGCCGTTCTTGACCTTGACGACCTCACCCAGCTGGCCCAGGTTGGCCACCTTGTCGAGCAGGATCACTTGCATGGCGCAGCTCCTTCAGATTCGATGCTTGTCGCTGTACGGCACGAGCGCAAGGAAGCGCGCACGCTTGATCGCCGTGGTCAGCTGGCGTTGGTAAAAGGCACGCGTCCCGGTCAGGCGTGCCGGCGTGATCTTGCCGGTCTCGCCGAGGAAATCGCGCAACACGTCGACATCCTTGTAGTCGATCTCCTTGACACCGGCGACGGTGAAGCGGCAGAAGCGCTTGCGCTTGAACAGCAGCGACTGCTGGTTGCGCTTGGGCTTGCGGTCCTTCGAAAACTTACCTTTGCCACGGGGTGGAGCCATGATGTACCTCTTTCAATCTCTAGCGTTGATCGGTGGTTGAAGCCGGTGCGAGCTCGGTGATATGCAACAGCAGTCCGCGTCCGTTGCGTGCCGTGGCCAGGAAGCCGGCGAAGATGCCGTCGCTGCCCAGCTCGAGCGCGCCGAGTTGCCGCACGATCGCCCCGATGGCCACCGCGCGGATCTCGAGCGAGACCTTGCGCGGCTGGCCGTCCTCGGTGAGCGTCGACGCGTGGACGAGCCTGCAGTCGAGCGCCGGGAGTCCGGCCGGGGTGTAGCGCACGACACCGCGTTCGAGCAGTCGCGCCGACAGAACCATCCGGTTCATCGTCGACGCGAGCGGCTCGGGAGCGGCCGCGGCGGGTGCGGTCAGGCGCTGGCCTCGTGACTGGTCTTGCGGGCTTCGTCACGCTCGACCGACTTCATCATCACCGACGGTGTCGTCTCGGCCGCGCTCCTGGCCACCGTCAGGTGGCGCAGCACGGCGTCGTTGAAGCGGAAGCCGGTCTCGATTTCAGCCAGGGTCTCCTTGCTGCACTCGACATTCAGGCACACATAGTGCGCCTTGGCCAGCTTCTGGATCAGGTAGGCCAGCTGCCGCCGGCCCCAGTCCTCGACCCGGTGCACCTTGCCGCCACTGGCGGTGACGATGCCCTTGTATCGTTCCAGCATGGCCGGAACCTGCTCGCTCTGATCCGGATGGATCAGGAGCACGATCTCATAGTGACGCATGAACACTCCTTGTGGATTCCACTCTGGGAAGCCGCCTGGCGGCGTCGTGACGCCAGTGCGGCAGGACTTGGGGCGCTTGCGCTGAGCGCCAGTGCGCCACACAGCGACGCCGGGACGCCGCGTGCGACTGCGCGAACGGCAGCAAGCCACCGATTCGCCAAAAGGAAAGCGAATGATTATAGCGTCGAGGGCGGACCCGAGCCGCGAACGGGCATCGACTCGGGCTTACGCAGCCGATCGACGAGTTCGACCTCGACGTCCTGCGGCGGGGGCGTCAGCAGGCTGACGATGATCAGCGCACCCGCGCCGGCGGGAACGCCGAACACCCCGGCGGCGATCGGATCGACATCGAGCCAGCGCGTGGCCGGGCCTGGCGCGCCCAGGCCCGGCCAGGCGCGCGCGCCGGCCAGGTTCGCGACCATGTACCCCAGACACACGCCGGAGCCCATGAGCATGCCGGCCACCGCGCCTGCGCGCGACGCGCGGCGCCAGAGGATGCCCATCACGAGCGCCGGAAAGCAGGCCGCGGCCAGTAGCCGCCGGTCCAGCCCAGGATGTAGGCCAGGCCGGCAATACCTTCGAGGTAGAGCACGCCGGCGGTACCGATGAACGACGCCGCCGACATCCAGTCTGCGGCGACGGCCACGCCGTTGTAGAGCGCCAGC
>JBBIPS010000504.1:0-2061 GCA_037442725.1 Burkholderiales bacterium
GTCCAGCGCCTCACCGACGGCGACATCACGGCGCCCGTCGGCGTGACGGCCGAGCAACTGCGGGACGAGCTGGCGCTGGCCACGCAGCGCTACATCCTCGGGCGCAGCGAGGGGGTCGAGTTCGAGCTCGACGGCCCGGATGGCCCGCTCACCGTCTTCACCCCGCACCGCGACGCCGCCAGGCTGGCGCAGAAGGCCCAGACGCTGCGCGGGCTGCCTGCCGCCGGCGTCCCGCGCGAGTACCTGGCCAAGGGCTGCTACTTCACGCTCGCCGGCAAGGCGCCGTTCAGCCGGCTCGTCTACCCGGCGCCGGGCGGCGCGGGACGCTCGGGTCACCTGGGCGTTCACCTGACGCTCGACATGGCTGGGCAAGCGCGCTTCGGGCCGAGCTTTCACTGGGTCGATGCCGTCGACTACACCGTCGACGCCGCCGAGGCCGACGCCTGCTACGCCGAGGTCCGGCGCTACTGGCCGGCGCTGCCCGACGGCGCGCTGCAACCCGGCTATGCCGGAGTGCGTCCGCGCATCAGCGGACCCGACGCGCCGGCCGCCGACTTCCGCATCGACGGCCCGGCCGCGCACGGCGTGCCCGGGCTGGTCAACCTGTTCGGCATCGAGTCGCCGGGGCTGACCGCCGCGCTGGCGATCGCGGAATGTGCCTGCACCGCGCTCGGTGGCACGGCGCCCGGCGCACGGCCTTGACACCCATCCTCGCGGCACGCCGGTGCCGGCTGCGGCACGACGACGAACAGGCTCGGGTCGAAGGCGCCGGCCCGGCGTTCAACGCCGCGTCAGCCGGCGTGCCGGGTCGGGCCGCCTGCCGGTCAGCGCGCGGCGCATGCCGGCCTCGAACACGCCGGCGTCGATCGGCTTGACCCAGTACTCGTAGGCGCCCAGGCTCATCGCCTTGATGATGTCCATCGTCAGGCTGTCGCCGGTGAGGATCGTCACGCGCAGCCCGCCACCGGCGATGTCCTCGTTGAGCCGACGCACCACTTCCAGCCCCGAGATGTCGGGCAGGTGCATGTCCAGCAGCACGAAGTCGGGGTGCTCGCTGCGCACCCGTCGCACACCCTCGAGTCCGCTGGCCGCGTGCACCAGGCGCACGCCGGGATGGCGCGCCAGCAGGGTCTCGATCAGGACGACGCTGACCGGCTCGTCCTCGATGTAGAGCAGCGTGCCGGACAGCGCGCTGGTGGCGGGGTCGGATTCAGGCTCGCTGGACATGGCACACACCCTCGCGACGCGGCAGCGATGCCGCGGCCGCCGTCAGGCGCGAGCATAGGCGCAGCGCGCCCGAACGCAAGCGCGCAGCGCGCCTTCGTCACGCCGGGGCCGCGCCGGCCCGGCGCAGCAGGCCGTCGATGGCCAGTGCGTAGCCGTCGACACCGAAGCCGATGACGATGCCGGCGGCCACCGGCGACAGCCAGGAGTGCTGGCGGAAACCCTCGCGCGCATGGACGTTCGAGATGTGCACCTCGACCACCGGAGCGCCGCCACCCTTGATCGCGTCGTGCAGCGCGATCGAGGTGTGCGTATAGGCGCCGGCGTTGAGCACCACGCCGGCGAGCCGGCCCGCGCGGTGCGCGCTCGCGGCCTCCTGGATCCAGTCGACCAGCGTGCCCTCGTGGTTGGTCTGCCGGCACTCGACCTCGGCGCCCAGCCGTGCGCCGGTGTCGCGGCAGAGCTGCTCGACCTCGGACAGCGTGGCCGTGCCGTAGACCGCCGGTTCGCGCGTGCCGAGCAGGTTGAGGTTGGGGCCGTTCAGAACCAGGACCTTCATGGCGATGACCTCAGTCGCGTGCGGTGGTGCAATGGTAACGACCGGCCCGCTGCGCCGGGCGCTGGGCCATGCCGCGCGCGCCGATGTGCGTCATCCGCGCGGGTGCGGCCGGCGCTGCACGCCGTCGGGCTGCCGCGCCGCCGCGTCCCACTCGGGAGCGTCGAACCAGGCATCGCCGAGCAGCGCGGCGCGCAGCATCGGCAACGCGTCGTGGCCCCAGAACAGGCGGCCGTCGCACTCGAAGGTCGGCACGCCGAAGACGCCTTGCGCGACGGCGG
>JBBIPS010000505.1:0-2051 GCA_037442725.1 Burkholderiales bacterium
GCGGCGGTCGCATCGGTCGGCGCCGGCCGGGCGCCGACCCGCGCCGCAGGGCCGGCGCCGCGGCGTGGCCTGCCCTACCATCGACGCCGCACAGACGGAGTCCTGCCATGCAACTGGTGATCGGCAACAAGAACTACTCGTCGTGGTCGATGCGGCCCTGGGTGTTGATGCGCGAGTTCGCCATTCCCTTCGACGAGGTGATGCTGCGCTTCGACGGCTTCGACACCGGCTCGCGCTTCAGGCAGGCCGTCTCGCGCCTGTCGCCCGCCGGCAAGGTGCCGCTGCTGATCGACGGCGACCTCGTCGTCTGGGACACGCTGGCAATCGCCGAGACCCTGGCCGAGACCTTCCCCGAGCGGCCCCTGTGGCCGCGCGAACGCACCGCTCGCGCACGCGCCCGCAGCCTGTGCGCCGAGATGCATGCCGGGTTTGTCGCGCTGCGCAGCCATTGCCCGCAGAACCTCGAGGCGGCGCTGCCCGAGGCGGGTGCGCGCGTGCTGGCCGAACAACCGGCGCTGCGCGCCGACCTCGACCGCATCAGCGCGATGTGGACCGACGCGCTGGCCGAAAGCGGCGGACCCTTCCTGTTTGGCGAGTACTCGATCGCCGATGCCTACTACGCGCCGGTGGCCGGCCGGCTGCGCACCTATGCACTGCCGGCCAGCGATGTCGTGGCCGGCTACATCGAGCGCCTGTTCGCCAGCGCCGGCGTCGCCGCGTGGGTGCGCGACGCGCTGGCCGAACGCGACTTCGTCGCCTTCGACGAGCCGTACCGCAGCGCACGCGCGTGAGACCGCGCTTCACCGGTTGCGCCCCGGTGACGCGATCGTCCGCTGCCGTCATCGATCGCCGCCACGGGGTCGCGGATCGACCCCTGCCGTCGGCGCGCGGCCATCGCTGCGCTACAGTCATTCGCAGAGCGCAGCCACGCGTTCCGTCGATCCTGCCATGCCTGGTTTCCCGTGCTCCCGCCACCTGCAGCCGTCGCTGGTGCTTGCCGCGTGCCTGCTCGCGGCGCCGGTGCCGGCGCCGGCTCAGAACGGCAACGGCGATGGCGTCATCGTCGAGGCCCGCGAGGCGGCGCGCAGACATGACCGCCCGCGCCTGGCCGCTGCGCGCGCCGCGGCCCTGGCGGCGCAGCACCCGCTCGCGCAGTGGGTCGAGTACTGGGACCTGGGCGCGCGCCTGAGGGAGGCCCGGGTCGACGAAGTCGAGGCCTTCTACGCGCGCTGGAGCGGCAGCTATGTCGAGGACCGGCTGCGCAACGACTGGCTGCTCGAGCTGGGACGGCGCCGCGACTGGGACAACCTGGCGCGCGACTACCCGCGCTTTCGCATGAACGACGACCGCGAGGTCCGTTGCTGGTGGCTGCTCACCGAGCATCTGGCCGGACGCGACGTGACCGAGGCTGCGCGCGGCGCCTGGCTGGCGCAACGCGATGCCGACGACGGCTGCAACATGCTGGCCACGGCGCTGGTGGACGCCAGGCGGTTCAGCGCCGACGACGTCTGGCTCAAGGCGCGCGCGGCGGTCGAGGCCAACCGGCCGGGCGCGGCCAAGGCGGCCGTGGCACTGCTCGGCAACACCGCCGCACGCCTGGGCGCCGACGCCCTGGACAACCCGCTGCGCTTCCTGCGCGCGCACGGCGCGTCGATCGGCCGGATGCACGTCGAGCTGCGACTGCTGGCGCTGCTGCGGCTGGCGGCCGGCGACCCTGATGTCGCCGCGACCCAGCTCGACGAGCGCTGGCAGGCCAGCCTGCCTTCGGCGCTGGCGGCCCGGGCCTGGGCCGGCGTCGGCCACCAGGCCGCGATCAGGCTGTCGACCGATGCACCGGGCTACTACCAGCGCGGCTGGTCGCTGTTGCGCGGCACCGATGCGCAGGCGCCGGGCTGGTCCGACGAGACGCTGGCCTGGGGCGTGCGCAGCGCGTTGCGCTCGGCCCCGCCGCGCCAGCGCTGGCCGCTCGTGCTGCGTTCCATCGATGCGATGAGCACCCGTGCGCAGGGTGAACCGACCTGGGTCTACTGGAAGGCGCGGGCGCTGGCGGC
>JBBIPS010000506.1:0-2039 GCA_037442725.1 Burkholderiales bacterium
CAGCTCCAGCGCCGAGACGTTGTTCTTGGCCTGGGTGAGCAGCTGCATGGCCAGGAACCAGCGCGTCAGCGGCAGCTTGGTGGCCTCGAAGACGGTGCCGCTGGTCACGCTGCACTGGTGCTGACAGTCGGCGCACTGCCAGTACAGACGGCCCTGCCGCCGGAAGGAGGTGCGCGCCTGCATCACTGCGCAGACCGGGCAAACGAAACCACTGGGCCAGCGCGCCGCGACCAGCGCCTGCTCGCACTGCTCGTCGGTTCCGAAGCGGTCCATGAACTCCGGCAAAGACAGCCCCTTCTGGAACTGGACTCGGTTCATCGGCATGGCACATCTCCTGGTGGGATGCGCCCATCTTCCGCGCTTACTGGCTCACAGCGTGAGCCTGCTGAGCCTGCTCGCTAATCAGGCGCGCCGATGCATGGTCACCCGCCCCCCCGGGACAGTCAGAGGCTTGACCGCGCGTGATCGTTCGACGTCGTCCTTTCCGTGCTCAGCGTCAACGCGCTTCCCGGGGTCACCTCTTGGGTCGACCCTTTGACGGACGCTTCGATGCGTGGCGTCGTGGCCTGTCGGATCGATCGGCTCGGACGAGGTCTTCGCGGCCACGTCGAGCCTGTGGCACGGGCGGGCGCCAAGCCGGATGCCCTTGGCCCGCCACGGCACCGCGCCCCGCTACGCGGGCTCGGCAAAGCCCAGCACGACCCTGCGCGTCTTGGCGCTCTTCTTTTCAATCTTGGTGACGATGACGCGGCCGATGTCGGCCGTGTTGGCGACGTGGGTGCCGCCGCAGGGCTGACGGTCGACACCTTCGATATCGATCACGCGCACCGCGCCCTGGCCGCGCGGCGGCTGCACGGACAGGCTGCGCACCAGGCCCGGGTTGGCATCGAGTTCGGCCTCGCTGACCGACTGCTGGCGCACCGGATGCGCCTCGGCCACCAGACGCGCCAGGCCGGCGTTGAGCGCGTCCTTGTCGAGCGGCTCGGTCATGTGGAAATCGAGCCGTGCATAGCCGGCCGTGATCGAGCAACCGTCGACCGGGTGCGGCACCAGCGCGCACAGCAGATGGGTCGCGGTGTGGAAGCGGCGGTGTGCGCTGCGGCGCGCGACGTCGATCGACGCGTGCACCCGCTCGCCGACGTGCAGCACCGCCAGGTCGGTGCCCGGCGCCGGGACGTGCACGATGTCGCCGGCGGCGGCGCCCTTCCTCGTGTCGACGATGGCGATCTCGCTTGCGTCGGCCAACCGCAGCACGCCGCTGTCACCGGCCTGGCCACCGCCGTGCGGGTAGAACACGGTGCGGTCGAGTTGCACGCCCTGCGCATCGACGGCGGTGATGACGGCGTCGCAGCAGTTCAGCTCGGCGTCGTCGCGAAAGAGTGCTTCGGTCATGGGGGTCTCGGAGTGGAACGGGCGCCGCGAGGCGGTCAGCGCATGGTAATGACATCGCGACGGTCGAGCGGTGCGATGCCGACGGCGCCCGGCGGGCATCGTCGCGGCCCTGCGCGGCCGGACGATGTCAAGCCGGCCGGCGCTGGCGCGGCATTGCGCCAGGCCGCCTGCCCGGTCACAGCCGCACGCTGCCCGCGACCACCTCGGTGACATCGCCGCCGATCCAGATGTCAGCGCCGACGCGCTCGACGTGAACCCGGCCGGCGCGACCGAGCGCGGCGCCCTGCGCCACGGTGTAGCGCTCGGGCGCCAGCCCGCTGCCGATCAGCCACTGCGCCAGACCGGCATTCAGGCTGCCGGTGACCGGGTCTTCCGGCACACCGACGCCAGGGACGAAGGCGCGCACCTCGAACTGGCATTCGCCGCCGGCCGGGTGCGCACCGATCACGCCGAGCGCGAGCCGGCCCATCGCCGCGAAGTCGGGCGCGAGCGCGAGCACCGCTGCGGCGTCGGCGAGCTGTGCAGCGATCCAGCCGGGGCCGTTGTCGACCCACTCGAGTCGCAGCACCGCGCTGTCGGGCAAGCGCAGCGCCGCGACAACCCGCGCACGCAGCGCCGGCGCGACCGCACCGGTGCGGCGCAACGGC
>JBBIPS010000507.1:0-2039 GCA_037442725.1 Burkholderiales bacterium
GCCACCCGAGGTGATCACCGCGTCGGCGCTGTCCGCCGCCTGGGCGAAGGCGGCTTGCAGTGCCACCGGGTCGTCGCGCACGACGCCGAGGTCGAGCACCTCGACGCCCAGGCGCTGCAGCATGCCCCAGATCGTGTAGCGGTTGCTGTCGTAAACGCAGCCGACATCGAGCGGCTCGCCGATCGAGCGCAGCTCGTCGCCGGTCGAGAAGAAGGCAACGCGCAGGCGCCTGAACACCGGCACCTCGGCCTGGCCGAGCGAGGCCAGTAGGCCCAGGTCGGCCGGCCGCAGCAGGCGCCCGGCCGTCAGTACAGGCTCACCCCGCGCCAGGTCCTCGCCACGCAGGCGGCGGTTGTCGCCGCTGCGCACGACGCCGGCCGGGATCGCGATGCGGCCGTCGGGGGCGACGCTGGCGAACTCCTGCGGCACGACGGTGTCGAGGCCGGCTGGCATCACCGCGCCGGTCATGATGCGAACGCAATGCGCCGGCGGCACCAGGCCTTCGAACCGTGCCCCGGCGTAGCCGGTGCCGGCGACCTCGAGCAGCGTGACGCCCGCGCCGGCCAGGTCCAGCGCACGCAGCGCGTAGCCGTCCATCGCCGAGTTGTCGTGCGCCGGCACGTCGATCGGCGAGATCACGTCGCGCGCCAGCACGCGGCCGAGCGCGCTGCGGATGGCAAGCTGTTCGACCGCCTGCACGCGCGGCACCAGGCGGGCGATGAACGCCTGCGCCTGCGCCACCGGCAACGCGTTCGGGTCGTAGCCGGCGATGCCCGCGGCGATCTGTTCGAGTGTGGGCGGTGCGACGGAAGGGCTCATGGGCCGGATTCTGCGCTGGCTCCGGCGTTGCATGCCCGGCCGGTTCGCGCGGCGCGCACCCGCACGCATGTGCTGGCGTGCGTCCGCGCTGGCGTTGCCCCACGGCCGGGCTTTGCATGCCCGGCCGGTTCGCGCGGCGCGCACCAGCACGCAGGTGCTGGCGTGCGTCCGCGCTCACCCACCGATGTAGTGCATCTCGACGCGGCGCTCGCCGCTGCCGGTCTCGGCTGTCAGTGCGCCACGCAATTCGGAATACCGATCGTCGCGTCCGGCCCAGACGGCACCGAGCGCGGCGCTGATCTCGGCATCGCTGCGGCCCTGGCGCAGCAGCGCGCGCAGGTCGTGGCCACGGCTGGCGAACAGGCACAGGAACAGCTTGCCCTCGGTCGACAGCCGGGCGCGGTTGCAGTCGCGGCAGAAGGCCTGGGTGACGCTCGAGATGAGGCCGATCTCGCCGCGTCCGTCGGCGTAGGCCCAGCGCTGGGCGGTCTCGCCGGGCAGGCTCGGCTCGAGCGGGTCGAGCGGCCAGACCTCGCGCAGCCGCTGCAGCACCTCGGCCGAGGGCAGCACCTCGTCCATGCGCCAGCCGTTGCTCGCGCCGACGTCCATGTATTCGATGAAGCGCAGCACCATGCGGTCGTCGTCGCGCTCGCGGAAGTGGCGCGCCATCGGGACGATCTCGTGGTCGTTGGTGCCGCGCTTGACGACCATGTTGACCTTGATCGGCCCGAGGCCGGCGTCGCGCGCGGCATCGATTCCGGCGAGCACATCGGTGACCGGGAAGTCGACGTCGTTCATGCGGCGGAAGATCGCGTCGTCGAGCGCGTCGAGGCTGACCGTCACGCGCCTCAGGCCGGCCCTGGCGAGCGCCCGTGCCTTGCGTGCCAGCACCGAGCCGTTGGTGGTCAACGTCAGATCGAGCGGCTGCCCGTCCTGGGTTCGCAGCCCGGCCAGCATCGCCACCAGCGTCTCGAGCCCCTTGCGCAGCAGCGGCTCGCCGCCGGTGAGCCGGATCTTGCGCACGCCGTGGGCGACGAAGATGCGTGCCAGCCGGGTGATCTCCTCGAAGTTGAGCAGCGAGCTGTGCGGCAGGAAGACGTAGTCGCGGTCGAACACTTCCTTGGGCATGCAGTAGCCGCAGCGGAAGTTGCAGCGGTCGGTCACCGAGATGCGCAGGTCGCGCAGCGGCCGGCCGAGCCGGTCGGCCAGCGCGCCGGTGG
>JBBIPS010000508.1:0-2028 GCA_037442725.1 Burkholderiales bacterium
CAGCGCGGGCCGGCTGTCCGGGCCGGCAGCCTCTCAGGCCTTGCCCAGCCGTGCGCGATGGCGCGCGATCTGCTCGCGCACCTGCGCCGGCGCGGTGCCGCCGCGCACGTTGCGCGCGTTCAGGCTGCCCGCCAGCGTCAGCACCCCGGGCGCGTCGTCGCCGATCAGCGGGTGCAGCGCCTTCAACTCGGCCAGGTCCAGCTCGGCCAGGTCCAGCCCGCGCTGCAACCCGATCTTGACGGCGCGTGCCACCACCTCGTGCGCGTCGCGGAACGGCAGGCCCTTGTTCACCAGGTAGTCGGCCAGGTCGGTGGCGGTTGCATAACCCTTGCGTGCCGCGGCCTCCATCGCCTGCGGCCTGACGCGGATGCCGGCGACCATCTCGGCCATGATGCGCAGCGTGCCTGCGAGGGTGTCGACGGTGTCGAACAGCGGCTCCTTGTCCTCCTGGTTGTCCTTGTTGTAGGCCAGCGGCTGGCCCTTCATCAAGGTGATCAGCCCCATCAGGTGGCCGACCACGCGGCCGGTCTTGCCGCGCGCCAGCTCGGCCACGTCGGGGTTGCGCTTCTGCGGCATGATCGAACTGCCGGTGCAGTAGCGGTCGGCCAGGTCGATGAAGCCGAAGTTCTGGCTCATCCACAGCACCAGCTCCTCGGCCAGGCGCGAGACGTGCACCATCGTGATCGCGGCCCAGGCGCTGAACTCGAGCGCGAAGTCGCGGTCGCTCACGGCGTCGAGGCTGTTCTCGCACAGCGCGTCGAAGCCGAGCGCGCGCGCCACCGCGGCGCGGTCGAGCGGGTAGCTGGTGCCGGCCAGCGCAGCAGCGCCCAGCGGCAGCCGGTTGGTGCGGCGCCGCACGTCGGCCAGCCGCTCGGCGTCGCGCGCGAACATCTCGACGTACGCGAGCAGGTGGTGCGCCAGGCTCACCGGCTGAGCCACCTGCAGGTGCGTGAAGCCGGGCATCACGGTCCCGGCGTGGTGCGCGGCAACGTCGACCAGTGCACGCTGCATCCCGACCAGCAGCCCGGCCAGTGCGTCGATCTCGCCGCGCAGCCACAGCCGCACGTCGGTGGCGACCTGGTCGTTGCGCGAGCGGCCGGTGTGCAGCCGCTTGCCCGCGTCGCCGACGAGCTGCGTCAGCCGCGCCTCGATGTTCAGGTGCACGTCCTCGAGCTCGAGCTTCCACTCGAAGCGGCCGGTCTCGATCTCGGCGCGGATGCCGGCCAGCCCGCGCTCGATGTCGGCCAGGTCCGGCGCGCCGATGATGCCCTGCGCGGCCAGCATCGCGGCGTGCGCCAGGCTGGCGTCGATGTCGGCGCGCCACAGCCGCCGGTCGAAGCCGACGCTGGCGGTGTAGCGCTTGACGAGCTCGCTCATCGGCTCGGAGAACAGCGCCGACCAGGCCTGGGATTTCCTGTCGAGTGGGTTGCCTGACATGTCGAGGATTCGCGGTTTCCTGGTCGACGCCGCGTCGCGTGCGGCTCGCGGCTGCGCCTTGCGCCGTTTCGGGGTCCGGCCGCGGCGCGGACGGTGCGGCGTGCCGCGACGCCTGCGCCACGCCGGTTCGGATCGATGCGCAGGCGCCGGCGGCGGCTGCGAAGCCCCGTATTATCCGGCCGCCCACCATGGTTGCGCACCCTCGCCCCGATACGTCGCCCGCGGCCGCTGCGCCCAGCACGCGTCCGGCCAGCCTGTGGCCCGAAACCGAGCAGTGGCCGCACGAGTCTGCGACGACGCAGTTCGACGCCAGCCGCTTCGATCCACGGTTCGAGCACAAGGAGCGCGAGCGCGAACGCCTGGCGACGCGCTTCGACCTGTGCCAGCCGGCGCTCGGGCTGCGCGTGCTGTTGTTCGTCCAGGCGGCGGTGGCGCTGGCCGCGCTGCCGGTGTCGAGCGGGCTGCTCGACTGGGCGCTGCGTGCGGTGGCGCTGGCATTCGCGGCACTGGCAGGCGGCCTGCTCTGGGTACCGGCGCTGTGCGCCCTGCGGCGACGCCTGCCGCGCTGGGCACCGGCGCCGCGGCGTGCCG
>JBBIPS010000509.1:0-2018 GCA_037442725.1 Burkholderiales bacterium
CCTCCGAGCGCTTCGACGCGCACCAGCGCGAGCGACAGGTTGTCGCCGCTGCCGCGCGCGCGCTGGCGGACCTTGCTGCCCAGCAGCTCGCTGGCCTCGCGCGGCGGCAGCGCCTGCAAGGTGGCGCCGAGTTCGCGTGGCGTGAAGTAGTGCCACAGCCCGTCGCTGCAGGCCAGCAGCGTGTCGCCGATCTCGACCCGCTCGATGCGGTGGATGGCGATCGGCGGATCGGCCGGGGTGCCCAGGCAGCCGGTCAGCAGGTTGGCCTGCGCGTGGCTGTTGGCGTGCTCCTCGTCGAGCTGACCCTCCTCGATCAGCCGCTGCACGTACGAGTGGTCGAGCGTGCGGCTGAGCATCTCGGCACCACGAAAATGGTAGACGCGCGAGTCGCCGGCATGCACCAGCGTGCAGTCTCGCGCGGGGCCGAGCAGGAAGGCCGCCACCGTGCTGTGCGGCTCCTCCTCGGCGGTGATGGCGGTCAGCTTGATCATCAGGTGCGCCTCCATCACCAGGTGTTCGAGCAACTCGGCAGCGTTGTCCCGTGACGGCACGTAGCGCTCGAAGAGCTGGCGCGCCGTCATCACCACCTGGTCCGAGGCCTTGCGACCACCGCTCTTGCCGCCCATGCCATCGGCCAGCACCGCGAGCAGGCAACTGCTGAGGCGGTCATGCACCAGGATTTCGACCTGGTCCTGCTGGTAGGCGCGGTCGCCGCGGTGCAGCGCCGTGGCAGCCGCGAGGCGAAAGCCCTGGGGGGTGGTGGCATTCATTGCCGGGGACTATAAACTCCGGCTGTCATGACCTCCGACTCGAACGCCGCCAACGACAGCGAGCTCGACACGCCGCAGCGCCGCATCATCGAGTTGCGCGTCGAGCACGCCGATCTCGACCGCCTGATCGACAGCGCCGCCGCGCAGGTGCCGCAGGACGAACTGGTGCTGCGCCGGCTGAAGAAGCGCCGGCTGCTGCTGCGCGACCAGATCACGCGGCTCGAGGCCGAGCTCGATCCCCCCGAGCCGGCATGAGCGCCCGCGCCGCGGGTCCGGCGCCGTCGCCCGACAGCGTCGAGCCCGACGCCAGCGGCGTGCTGGTCGAGGCCACGCTCGAGGCACTCGGCCGGCACGGCGCGTTGGCCGGCGCCGCTCCGGGCTTCGTCGAGCGCGAGGTGCAGTTGCGCCTGGCCGCGGCGGTGGCGCAGGCGATCGAGCAGCGCGAGACGCTGGTCGCCGAGGCCGGCACCGGCGTCGGCAAGACCTTCGCCTACCTGGTGCCGCTGCTGCTGTCGCAGCGCCGCGCGTTGGTCAGCACCGCCACCAAGAGCCTGCAGGACCAGCTCTTCCTGCGCGACCTGCCGCGACTGCGCGAGGCGCTGCGGGTGCCCTCGCGCATCGCGCTGCTCAAGGGTCGCGCGAGCTACCTCTGCCTGCACCGCCTGGGCGAGTCGCGCCAGGGTGCGAGCCTGCCCGACCGCTTTGCGGTGCGCGCGCTGGCGCGCGTCGAGGCCTGGGCGCAGGCGACGACGAGCGGCGACCTGGCCGAGGTCGAAGGGCTGGACGACCGCTCGCCGGTGATTCCACTCGTCACCTCGACGCGCGACAACTGTCTGGGCACCGACTGCCCGAGCTACCGCGAATGCCACGTCGTGAAGGCGCGCCGCGAGGCGATGGCGGCGGATCTGGTGGTCGTCAACCACCACCTGTTCTTCGCCGACCTGGCGCTGCGCGACAGCGGCGTGGCCGAGCTGTTGCCGACGGTCGACGCCGCGGTCTTCGACGAGGCGCACCAGCTGGTCGAGACCGGGTTGCAATTCCTCGGTCTGAAGCTGGCCGGCGCCCAGGTGATCGACCTCGCCCGCGACCTGGTCGCCGCCGGGCTGGCGCATGCGCGTGGGCTGGCGCCGTGGCAGGCGTTGGTGCAGGTCGGCGTCAGCTCCCAGGTGGCGCTGTAGGCGTTGGTGCCGGCCCCTGGCGTCGGCGCCACCACCGAGTTGGTGCCGTCGATGGTGGTGGTGGTGGCCA
>JBBIPS010000510.1:0-2013 GCA_037442725.1 Burkholderiales bacterium
CTCGCGCACCGCCTTCAGGCCCTCGCCGATCTCGGCGGCCACCGGCCGGTGCGTCCGCCCGCTGCGCCGCGTCGGCACGCCCAGCAGCGCCAGCGACGCCAGCACCCACAACAGCGCGGCCAGGCCGAGAACGCCCGGCCAGCCGAAGCTGCGCCGCGCCAGCGCGATCGCCAGCGGCGCCAGGCCGAAGCCGAGCATGACCAGCAGGTTGAAGGCCACCGCAGCCGGCTTCATGTCGTCGATGCTGGCGATCTGGCCCAGCGCCGCCATGCGCGCCGGCGCGACGAACGACCAGCCGACGCCGGCCAGCAGCGCCGCGGTGATCAGCCACGGCACGCGCGAGGCGGCCACGGCCACACCCCGGTCGGCCCACCAAAGCAGCAGCGTGGCGAGCAGGAACAGCACCTGCGCGGCGTGGATCAGCCGCCCCGGCGCCAGCCGGTCGCACAACACCCCGGCATACCAGCCCAGCACCAGCGGCGGACCGAAGCACAGGCCGAAGCCGATGCCCGACAGCAGGTCCGAGCCGATCACCTCCTGCGCATACAGGATCACCGAGTAGTTGACCATGTGCCCGGCAGTGAACGCGGCCAGGCACGACAGGTAGAAGCGCCCGTAGCGCAGCAGGATCATCGCGCCGGCAATGCCGCCGAGGGCGCCGCGGGCGCCGCGAACTGCACCCGGATCAGCGTCGGCTGGCCGTCCTCGACGTGCCAGCTCGGAAAGCTCGAGGTCGAGGTGTAGACGCTGCCGTCGGCACCAATCTCGATGTCGCGCGTGAAGGCCACGCGCCGCGGCAGCGGCACGCTGCGCCAGGTCTGCGCCGCGATGTCGAGCGCATACAGCGCGTCCGACTGGTTGCCGTTGACCCAGACGATGCCGCGCGCCTTGTCGACGTTGAGCGAATACGGCGTCTCGCTGCCGTGCGGGTTCACCGGCAGGTCGAAGCGGGTGAAGCGGCCGGCGGCCGGCTCGTAGCGGAAGATCGCCGACTCGGGGAAGGCAGCGATCCACAGGTTGCCGGCGTCGTCGCTGCGCAGCCGGCGCGGCCCGGCGAACGGCGTGGCGATCATTGTCAACCGGCCGCTGGCCGGGTCGATGCGGCCGATCTCGTCGCTGTGCAGGCGCGCGAACCAGACGCTTCCGTCGGGCGTGATGTCGATGCCGTAGGGCAGCGGCGTGCCGGTGGCGGCGCGGTCCACCGGCAGCCAGTTGGCCAGCGGCACGCCCCAGCTCATCAACTTGAACAGCGGCCCGATCAGCGCCACCGTGAGCCGCTCGCGCACCGAGCGCGTCGGCAGGTCGTGCAGCGTGAAGCGCTTCGTGGCGCGGTCGAACATCGCGATCTGGTTCGACAGCGCGAGCGTGAACCAGACCCGGTCGCGCGCGTCGATGCGGATCGTGTGCGGGTAGAAGCCGCCGCCGATCTCGTGCAGCGTGAACTCGCGCGTCGCGGGATCGAACTCGACCAGCCGCTGCTGCGCCGACGGCGTGATGAAGATGTGGCCGTCGCGCGCCGACTGCGCGAGCGAGTGCGCGTTGGACGTGCTGTCGTGGCGCGGGAAGTCCTGCAGCCGCGCCGCGAGCAGGCCGCCGGGCGCGTCGCCGTCGCGGTGCGGGATCTTGTGCACGGTGACCGTGTTCGTTCGTGGGTCGATCTGATAGAGCCGGTCCTGGATGTTGTCGGCGACCCAGACCTGCCCGTCGGTGCCGAGCAGTTGGTCGTGCGTCTGCGACATCGCATCGCCGATCGGCCACTCGGTGATCGTCGTGCCGGCCAGCGCCGGGCTCCACGGCGTCGGCTCGGCGAGCCGTGCCGGCTGCTCGCGCAGCTTGCGCCAGCCGCTGGCCAGCAGCTCGGGCAACACCTTCTGGTCCTCGCTGGCCAGCCGCGCGCCGTAGCGCAGCATGCGGCTGATCGCGGCGCGCCATTCGTCGGCCGTGCGCTCGCGGCGCAGGAAGGCGTTGCCCTGCTGGTGGCAGAAGCCGCACTGCAGCTGGAAGTGCTGCTTG
>JBBIPS010000511.1:0-1996 GCA_037442725.1 Burkholderiales bacterium
CAGCTGGGCCAGTGCACGCGGTGCGTGATGCGGCGCCGCGGCGACGCCCAGGCGCTGCAGCGAGCGGCGAATGCGGGCGTGCAGCCGCAGCCATGGATCCTGGCGGCGTCGATCCCACCAGGCCCAGGCGGCGCCGACCAGCGCGGACGCGCTGAGCAGGCCGAGCAGCGCCAGCGCCAGGTCCTGCCACGACGGCGAGCGCACGCCGAACGTCTGCAGCAGGTCGAACTGACGCGTGCGCGAGTAATTCAACACCCACTGGTTCCAGCGGTTGTCCAGCAGTTCCCAAGTACGCCGCAGCCGCAGCGCCAACTCCGGGCTCACGCCGCGCAGCGCGCCGTCGACCAGCCCGGGCTCGGCCATCAGCGGGCGGCTCGCGCTGATGCGTTCGGGCGCCACCGCTGCGGTCGGGTCGGCGCGTCGCCAGCCGCTGCCGGCCTGCCAGTACTCGGCCCAGACGTGGGCGTTGCTCTGGCGCACGACGCGCCAACCGTCGGCATCGGCCGGCTCGGCACCCTGATAGCCGGTGACCAGCCGCGCCGGCACACCCATGGCGCGCATCAGCACGACGAAGCTGACGGCGAAGTGCTCGCAGAAGCCCTGGCGCCGGTCGAACCAGAATTCGTCGACGGCATCGCGTCCGTAGGACCCCGGCAGCAGCGTATAGACGAATCGGTTCTCACGGATGTGCCGCAGCAGCGCCTGCGCCAACGCGTTCGCGTCGGCCAGCGCAAGCTCGGGCTGCGCGCGCAGCCGCCGCGCCCATTCGACGGCGCGCGGGTTGCTGCCGGAGGGCAGCGCCGTCAGCGCGGCCAGGGCGGGCTGCATCCGGCGCGGGCCGTGCTCGAAACGCGGCCAGGCCTGCGCCGACAGATGCAGCCGCTCGCCCACCGGGCGATCGGTGCGCCAGTCGAGCTCGGCGCCCAGCGTCGATGTCCAGCCGGCGATCTGCGGTGCGCTGTCGAGTCGGTTCGGGGTGGCCTCGAGCAGCGGCAGCAGCGGCAGGCGGATCGGCTCGAGCAGCATCTCGTAGCCCAGCGGCGCACCCGCCAGGCGCAGCTCGGGCTGCGGCTGCGCTGCGCTCGAATCGGTCGTCACGTGCGGCTCCCGGTGCCACTCGATGCCGTCGAAGTGCGCCAGCACCGGGCCGCGGAAGTACAGCCATTCGGGGCGCGGCGCGAAGTCGGCAAAGCGGACCCGAAACGCGATCCGATCGTCGCTGGCCAGCGCCGCCACGCCGCCCAGTCGCAGCGTGCCCGACAGGCCGGTGCGGCCCAGGCTGTCCTGCGGCAGTCCCCACAGCGGGCCGATGCGCGGGAACAGCATGAACAGCAGCAGCATCAGCGGCAGGCCGAACAGCGCCGAGCGCGCAGCCAGCGCGCCGGCGCGCCGCAACGTGGGCCGGCCGACCGGCATGTTGGCCAGCACCTGCGCCGTCAGCAGGCCCCAGGTCGAGACCGTCATCGACAGCCCGGTGAGCAGTGACTGCGAGTACAGGCACTGCGTCAGCACCAGGAAGAAGCCGAGGAAGAACACCACCAGTGCGTCGCGCCGCGCCCGCAACTCGAGCGTCTTGAGCGCCATCAGCACCACCAGCATCGTCACGCCGGCCTCCTTGCCGAGCAGCGTGCGCTCGGTCCACCAGGTCAGCAGCGCGGCGATCACGAGCAGTGCGATCACCGCAGCGCGCCCCGGCAGGACGCCGCTGCCGATTGCCAGATGGGCGCGCCAGAACAGCACCACCGCAGTCAACGCGCCGCACCACCACGGCAGGTGTCCGAGGTGCGGTGCAACGGTCCAGCCGATCACCGCGAGCTGGAACAGCGTGTCGCGCGCCTCGCGCGGCAGGCGCTGCCAGCCAGGCCAGGCGGGCAGGCCGAGCGCCGGCAGCGGCAGGGCGGGCAGCACGGTCGCCCAGCCTGTCAGGACCCTGCCGCGTCCTGGCCGTGCGACCACAGCGCCAGTGCGCGCAGCGCGGCGCGGCGCTGCGTCTGGC
>JBBIPS010000512.1:0-1984 GCA_037442725.1 Burkholderiales bacterium
GGCCGAGGTCGTGCGCCGCGAGGCGTGCAACCATCTGGAGAGCCTGCCCGGCTACGCCAACACCGTGATCGGCGACCTGCTCAGCGAAGTGAGCCATCTGGACGAGCGCATCACGCAGTACGACGGCCACATCCGCGCGATGGCCAAGGACTTGACATGTGGGGAAGCCCTTGTAGTTGAGTTATACCCTCCATGTCGCATCGGTCGTCACTTGACCTGTGGCAGGCCGGCGCCCGACGCCACGGGGCGCCAGGCCACCCGACTCTTCTGCGCTTGCCATGCCCACAGCCTCCAGCACCCCATCGAGCTCCCAGACTCTGCCCGACGCCCGGGCCAGCGACCCGGCCACACTCGGCTGGATGGTCGGCGCGCCGCCGCCGCAGGACAAGCTGATCCGCTTCGCCGATGGCAGTGCGTACCGTTTCCCGCAGCTGCGCTGGAGTTTCTCGAACTGCCGCGAGCTGGTGCCGACGCGCGGCGTGGCGCGCGGCAGCGCCGCGGTGTTCGAGCTGCCGCGCGCCGAACGCGACGACATCGACGGCGTCGAGTTCGTGCCGTTGGGCGGCGCCGCGACCATGACCTGGGCGCAGTCGCTGCAGGCCAACTACACCGACGGCATCGTCGTGCTGCACCATGGCCGCATCGTCCACGAGCGCTACTTCGGCGTGCTCGGGCCCGAACGCCAGCACGTCGCGATGTCGCTCACCAAGAGCTTCGTCGGCCTGCTCGGCGCGATGCTCATCGCCGAGGGGGTGCTCGACGAGAACGCCTTCGCGCTGCGCTACGTGCCCGAGTTGCGACGCACCGCGTTCGCCGACGCGACGCTGCGCCAGCTGCTCGACATGACCGCCGGCCTGGCCTGCTCGGAGGACTATGCCGACCCGGCGGCCGCGATCTGGGACCACATGCGCGCCGGCGGCGTGCTGCCGCGCCCGGCAGGCTACTCGGGCCCGGCCAGCTTCGACGAGTTCGTGCGGGCGGTGCCGAAGGCGGGCGAGCACGGCCGCGCCTTCGCCTACCGGACGGCCAACGCGGACGCGCTGGCGTGGGTGATCCGCCGCGTCACCGGCAGCAGCCTGGCCGGGGTCCTGGCCGATCGCCTGTGGCGCAGGATCGGCGCCGAGCAAGAGGCCTACTTCACGATCGACACGGTCGGCACCGAGTTCGCCGGCGGCGGACTGGCCACGACGCTGCGCGACCTGGCGCGCGTCGGCGAGCTGATGCGCAACGACGGCCGCTGCAACGGCGCGCAGGTCGTTCCGACGGCGGTCGTCGCCGACATCCGCCGCGGCGGCGACCGTGCGCTGTTCGCCGACCCCGGCGATCCGCTGCTGCCGGGCTGGAGCTATCGCGACATGTGGTGGGTCTCGCACAACGCGCACGGCGCGTTCGCGGCGCGCGGCATCCATGGCCAGACGCTCCACATCGACCCGGCGGCAGCGCTGGTGATCGCGCGTTATGCCTCGCATCCGCAGCCGGCCAACGCCGCCAACGACCCGACCTCGTTGCCCGCCTTCGACGCGCTGGCGCGGCACCTGATGGCGCAGCCGCGCTGAGCGCGGCGGCGCGGTGACGCCGCTCAAGTCCACCGGTCGCTCGCCGCAGCAGGATACGCAGACCGCACCTCGGGCGCCGACCCCGCACTGCCGATCGTGCCGGTCGCGCCCATCTCGCCCACCGTGAAAGCGAGCCACCCGCCATGACCGCCGCCGTGCATCCCTTCGCTGCCACCCGCCGCGTCTTCACCCCCGCGGCGGGCGCAACCGCAACGCTGTATTCCTTGCCGGCGCTCGGCGCCGAACTGGGCATCGACATGGCGCGCCTGCCGGTGTCGATCCGCATCGTCCTCGAAAGCGTGCTGCGCAACTGCGACGGCCGGCGCGTCCTGCCCGAGCACGTGCGCGCGCTCGCCGGCTGGCAGCCGCGCGCCGCGCGCTGCGCCGAGATCCCGTTCGTCGTCGCGCGCGTCGTGCTGCAGGACTTC
>JBBIPS010000513.1:0-1967 GCA_037442725.1 Burkholderiales bacterium
TCGGTCTCAAACGGCTCGTCCATGACCGCCCCTTCCTCGTGGCGGTTCGAAGCATAACAGCATGAGTCATTTTAAGTTAGCGCTTATGCCCCGCGGGGGAACGAGCGCCTTCGGAGCGGCCGTGCGGCGCATCAGTCCACCTGCGCCTGCAGTCGCCGGCGCAGCGCGGCGGCGTCGCCGCGCCAGCTCCGGCCCCTGGCGTCGGGCTTGAGTGCGCCGCGCAGGTCGTCGCGGTCGAGGATCGTCAGGTGCAGTTCGATGGCCTCGCCGAGCTCGGGGCAGGGTGCGGCCAGGCTCAACACGGTTCGCTGGGCGGCGCGGCCGCCGTGCTTGTCGCTGCGGTCGGCGACGGCGTAATCGACACCGAGGTTGATGAGCGCGATCTCGGCCGACTTCGAGTCGTCGCAGTACAAGTCGAGGTGGATCGGCGACCGGCGGGTGACGGTGCCGCGCCAGACCGCGCCGGACAGGTGCGGTCTGAACTCGGCCAGCCGCTCCATCCACTGCAGAGCGAGCCGGCGCAGCGCCGCCAGCTCGCCGGCCTGGGTGGCAGCACAGAACAGCGCGAGGTAGTCGCGCACCTCGTCCTCGACGATGGCGTTGGAAGGCAGGTCGGCCGGGCGCACGCCGTGACCGACGAGCGCGCGCGCCGCCCGGCGCTTGGCGGGACCGTATTCCAGGCCTTCGGTCACGACCAGACGCGCCGCCGCGGCGGCGATTTCGACGGCGAGGCAGGCGCCCATGCCGGCATTGTAGGAAGCCGGGCAGCGCGCGCGATCGCCGTGCGGCTTGCGGATGGGGCGTTCAGCCGCGGTCCGACCGCGCGTGCGCCACCGACGGTGGAGCGATCACGGCAGCTCGACCGCGCCCATGCGGGCCATCACCGTCGCGGCGCGGCCCGCCACATAGGCCGAGCCGGGATTGCGCTCGAAGCGCTTGGGTGCGGGCAGCATCACCGCCAGGCGTGCCGCACGCGCCGCGTCCAACTGAGCCGCGTCGATGTGGAAGTAGTGCCGCGCCGCCGCCTGCGCGCCGAACAACCCCTCGCCCCACTCGACGTTGTTCAGGTAGATCTCGAGGATGCGGCGCTTCGAACACATCGCCTCGAGGGCGAAGGTGAGCACGAACTCCTGCGCCTTGCGCAGCACCGTGCGCTCGCCTGAGAGGAACAGGTTCTTCGCCAGTTGCTGGCTGATCGTCGAGCCACCGACCACCCTGGCCACGGCGCGCGCTGGCGGCTTGGTGGCTTGCGGGACGGTTGCGTCGGCGGCCCGGAGCCTCGACTTCGACGTCGCGCCGGGCGCCGCGGGGCGGCGCTTGTCGAGCTGGGCGTTGCGCCGATCGGCGCGCGCCTGGGCCTGCTGGTTCTTCTCCCAGGCCTTCTCCAGTGCGTCCCACTCGACGCCACTGTGCTCGACGAAGCCGGCGTCCTCGCTGGCGATCACCGCGCGTTTGAGTTGAGTCGACAGGTGCGCATCGCCGACCCACTGCTGGCTCCAGTCGATGCGGTGCTTCTCGGTCAGCAGGCGCCAGATCTCGCTGCGCTGGAAGGCGCTGGACTGCGGGTCGACGACCGCCATCAGCGCGATGCGCAGCACGAAGTAGAGCTGCAGGCTGATGGCGCATACCAGCAGCAGCGCCAACCCGCGCCCGGCCTGGCGCCACAATCGTGCCGGGCCGAACTTCATCCCGCGCTACCCGCTGCGGCCAGGCGCGCGCGCAGCGCCGCGTACACCGGCACGGTGGCGGGCGTCACCCCGCGCCAGAGGCGGAACGCCTCGGCGGCCTGCTCGACCAGCATGCCCAGACCGTCGCGGCCACGCGCACCGTGCTCTGCGGCCCAGGCCAGGAACGGTGCCGCCGCCGCGCCATACATCAGGTCGGCGGCGAGCGCCCCGGGGGCCAGCACGTCGGCGGCTACCGGCACCGCGCCACCGGCCAGGCTGCTGGCGCTGGCGTTGATCACG
>JBBIPS010000514.1:0-1952 GCA_037442725.1 Burkholderiales bacterium
GGAGACAGACGA
Organism: Burkholderiales bacterium; assembly: GCA_037442725.1. Classification (GTDB taxonomy): domain Bacteria; phylum Pseudomonadota; class Gammaproteobacteria; order Burkholderiales; family Burkholderiaceae_C; genus Pseudaquabacterium. Next base: position 13 of record JBBIPS010000514.1, read on the forward strand.
TGAACCCCACACGACAACTGATGCGCCTGGCGCCGTTGGCCGCGCTGCTGTGCGCCGCCGGACTGGCGCACGCCACCAACGGCTACTTCGCGCACGGCTATGGTCTGAAGGCCAAGGGCATGGGCGGCGCTTCGACGGCGCTGGCGCAGGACAGCCTGGGCGGCGCGACCAACCCGGCCGGAATGGTCTTCGCCGGTGCCCGCATGGACCTCGGCGCCGACATCTTCATGCCGCATCGCGACGCCGAGCGCAGCGGGGCCGGCTTTGCCACGCTCAACGGCAAGGTCGACAGCGGACGCACCGCCTTCCTGGTGCCCGAGTTCGGCATCAACACGATGCGCGGCAGCGACCTCTCGCTCGGCCTGTCGGTCTACGGCAACGGCGGCATGAACACCAGCTATCCGCAGGGCAGCTTCAACTGCGGCGGCCCCGCCGCCAACATCCTGTGCGGCGGCGGCAAGCTGGGCGTCGACATGATGCAGTTGATCTTCGCGCCGACGGTGGCCTACAAGCTCGCCGAGCGCCACGCGGTGGGCGCGTCGCTGCTGCTGGCGTACCAGCGCTTCAAGGTCGACGGTCTGCAGGCGTTCGACAACGCACCCGGCTTCCCGCCCTTCACCGGCGCACCGGGCAGCGTCACCAACCGCGGCTACGACAGCGCCACCGGCATCGGCCTGCGCGTGGGCTACCAGGGCCGCCTCACCGACACGGTGACGGTCGGCGCGGCGTACTCGCCCAAGATCAACATGGGGCGCTTCGACAAGTACCAGGGGCTGTTCGCCGGCAATGGCGATTTCGACATCCCGTCCAACTACAGCGTCGGCATCGCCGTCGCGCTCACCCCGGCGCTGACGCTGGCGCTGGACCTGCAGCGCATCAACTACAGCGACGCCGCCTCGGTCGGCAACGCAAGCATGCCGGTGGCGCCGCTGGGCGCGGCCAACGGCCCGGGTTTCGGCTGGCAGGACATCGACGTCGTCAAGATCGGCGCGGCCTGGCGCATGTCGGACGCGCTCACGCTGCGCGCCGGCTACAACCGCGGCGACAACCCGATCGGCTCGGCCGACGTGACCTTCAACATCCTGGCCCCGGGGGTGATGAAGGACCACTACACCGCCGGCTTCAGCTACTCGATGGCCAAGGGCAGCGAGTTCACCGCGGCCTTCATGTATGCGCCGCGCCAGACCGTCACCGGCGCCTCGCTGTTCAACGCCGTGCTGGGCCCGGGTGCCGGCGGCAACGAGACCATCGGCATGCGCCAGTACGGCGTGGGCGCCGGCTGGAGCTGGAAGTTCTGACGCGCTGATCAATCGACGCAGTTCGCGCGCGCGCCATCGCCCGGCGCTGGCTTGCGCGCGATCAGCGTCGCGAAGCGCTTGACGGTGTCGCCCGGCGCGGCGAACTCGCTCAGGTCCGAATGCAGCACGCACCAGCCGGCGAAGCGCTGCCGGAGTTCGGACGGCGCAAACAGGCAGTGCCCGGCGGGGTCGAACATCTCGCGGTAGCTCGTCCCCTGGACGAGGACGTTGACGACGGCCACGCCGCCGGGGCGGACCTGCGCCTGCAACTCGGCCAGCACGCGCAGCGCGGTCGGGCAGTCGAAGAACATCAGCAGGCCGATCGAGACGATGCAGTCGTACGCTGCGCTGATGCGATAGGTACGCAGGTCGGCGCGCACCGCGTCGACCGCGACGCCCTCGGCGCGGGCGCGCGCGCGGATGTGCTCGACGGCGGCGGCACTGGCATCGAGTGCCGTGACCGTGCAGCCCGCCTGCGCCGCCGCGAAGGCCAGGTTGCCCAGCCCGCAGCCGAAATCGAGCACCGCGCCGCGCAGGTGGGGCAGCGCCAGACGCTCGAACGGGTTGAGCGCGAGCGCGGCCGCGTCCGGCGGGCGGCGGAACTGGACGTCGAAGAACTCGATGCTGTGGTTCGCTTGCGCG
>JBBIPS010000515.1:0-1947 GCA_037442725.1 Burkholderiales bacterium
GAGCGTCGCCAATGCCGCCGATTTCCCGCCGATGCCATGGGCATGGGGCGCCACCACGCCGCCGCCGGCCGTGCTGCCGCCGCCGGCGCCGCCCAACCCGCCGCCGCTGTGCATCGACTGCCTGCCGCCGCCGTGCTTCGACTGCTACCCGCCGCCGCCTTGCCTGGACTGCGTGCCGCCGATTCCCGAACCCGGCGCCTGGCAGTTGATGGCCGCGGGGATCGGGCTGCTGGCGATGCGTCGCGCCTGGCGGCGGGTGCGCGGGATGCCCCCTCGGCCTGTCAGTCCAGGGTGACTTCGGTGCGCACCGTGCCGGCGCGGTCGGCCACCGCGGTGAGCGCCAGACGCGTGCCGCGTGGCGCGGTGACGACCCACTCGGCCACGGCGCGGTCGGCGGTGACCTGACGCTCCGGCAGGAAGGCCTGCAGCGAGTTCTTCGGCGCGTGGCCGTCGAGTTGCGGGCCCTCGATGCGCGGCTTGCCCGACAGCAGCGTGACGCCGGGCTGCAGGTGCAGCTCGAACACCACGCCGCGCGTGACCTTGCGCTCGAGCGCGCGCCGGGTCACGTTCGAAGGCAGGTAGCCGGCGTTGGCCACTGCGAAGCGCACGCGCCAGGTGTCTGCGCCGATGGCGCGCACCTCGGTGCGCAGCAATTCCAGCTTCGGCAAGCTCAATCCCAGTGTCGTGAGCCAGGCCGGGAAGCGCGCCACCTCGGCCTCGCGCAGCGCCGGCGGCGGGTTGCGCCAGTAGTTGAGCCGGTCCCAGCCGCCCAGCTCGACCATGCCGAGTTGCGGGTGGCGGTACGGGTACCAGTCGACGTAGGCCTGGCCGCCGCACTGCGTGTCGCTCCACGCGAGCAGCTTCAGGTCGTCCTCGGGCGGGTGATCGCGGTACCAGTGGATCCAGTCGTAATCGGTGATGCCGGCGGCCTTGTTCGGCGCCCACAGCTCGACCGTCCAGAACAGTGCACCCAGATGCTCGTAGATCCAGTCCTGCGTGCCGGTGATGACCTCCTTCGGGTGGTACTTGAAGTCGTGGAAGATGCTGATCGAAGGGTAGCCGGTGAGCTTCTCGCCGAGTCCCGACAGGCGCTTGTAGAGCCACAGGTCCTCGGGTGTCATGTCGTCGTCGCTCTGCGTGCCCATCGGCCGCAGGATCACGCCGGAGTGGGTGTGGAAGCTGACCGCGGCGCCGATGTTGGGGTGGCGGGTGATGAAGTCGACCATCGCGCGCACCTCGGGCTCGCTGGTCGGGTAGGGCCCGGCGCCGACCTGCTGGAACTCCTGGCGCCAGTCGGACGGGAAATTGCGGTTCAGGTCGAGCCCTTCACGGTTGGGGTTGACCTTGATCAGCAGCCCGTCGTGGTTCGTCAGCGTGCCCTCGGGGATCAGCCGGAAGTAGCTGCCGCCGAAGTCGCCCGGCTCGCGCGGCACCATCAACCGCGGTTCGGCGGCGTGGCGCTTCCAGCCGCCGTGCGGATCGGGCACGCGCATGTAGAGCACGCGGCCGTCGCCATCGACGTCCTCGACCGTCAGGCCCTCGACCGGGTCTTCGTCGTACGGGTAGGGGCGCGTCGACGAGCGGATGTAGCGTGGCTTGTCGGCCAGCGCCAGCTCGGCGCCGTCGGGGTTCAGCCGCGGGCAGATGTAGACCACGCGCGTGTCGAGCAACTGCGTCACCGCGGCGTCGCTGCCGTGGCCCGACACCAGATGGTGCAGCCAGTACAGGCAGGCGGTGCTGGCCGTCAACTCGCCGGCGTGGATGTTGCCGTCGATCCAGAACGCCGGCTTGTCGATGTCGGCGCCGGTGTGGCCATTCGTCAGCGTGACGAGCCAGATGTCGCGCCCCTCGAAGCTCTTGCCGAGCGAGCGCAGGCCGACGATGTCGGGTCGCGCCGCGGCGTAGTCCTCGAGCAGCCGGGTCAGCTCGGGGTGACGATAGAACTGG
>JBBIPS010000516.1:0-1945 GCA_037442725.1 Burkholderiales bacterium
TCGACCGCTACTGGTTCGGCGCCGTCGAGCGCATCTCGCCCGAGGCGCCGGTGCCGGTGGTGCATGTGCAGCGCGAGGAGGAACGCCCGGGCGGCGCTGCCAATGTCGCGCTGAATGTGCAGTGCCTGGGTGCGCAGGCGACGCTGCTGACGGTGCTCGGCGACGACGAGCCGGCACGCAGCCTGACCCGGCTGCTGCGCGAGCAGGGCGTGGCCGCCGTCGTCGGCAGCGACCCGGCGTTGCGCACCATCGTCAAGCTGCGCGTTGTCGGCCGCTCGCAGCAACTGCTGCGCATCGACTTCGAGAACCAGCCTGACCACGAACTGCTGGCGCAGATGCTGGCCGACTTCGAGCGCGCGCTACCGGCGCACGATGTCGTGCTGTTCAGCGATTACGGCAAGGGCGGCCTGGCCCACGTCGCGCGCATGATCGAACTGGCACGCGCCGCAGCCAAACCGGTGCTGGTCGACCCGAAGGGGCGCGACTTCAGCCGCTACGCCGGCGCCAGCGTGCTCACGCCCAACCGCGCCGAGCTGGCGCAGGAGGTGGGGCCCTGGCGCGACGAGGCCGACCTGCACCGGCGCGCCCAGGCGCTGCGCGCCACGCTGCGACTCGACGGCGTGCTCGTCACGCGCTCGGAGGACGGCATGTCGCTGTTCGACGGTGCCGGCCACCTGCACCAGCCGGCGCACGCGCGCCAGGTGTTCGATGTCACCGGGGCCGGCGACACGGTGATCGCGACGCTGGCGACGCTGCTCGCCGCCGGGATGACGCTGCGCGAGGCGGTACCGGCAGCCAACCGCGCCGGCGGCATCGTCGTCAGCCGCTTCGGCACCGCCAGCGTGACCTATGAGGAGTTGTTCGAATGAAAGTCGTGGTCACCGGCGCGGCCGGGATGATCGGCGCCAACCTGGTGCATGGGCTCAACGCCGCCGGCATCGACGACATCATCGCCGTCGACGACCTGACCGACGGCGCCAAGTTCCGCAACCTGCTCGGCGCGCGCATCGCCGATTACTTCGATCGCGACGAGTTCTACGCCCGCTTCGCGCGCGGCGAGCTCGGCCGCGTCGAGGCGGTGTTCCACGAGGGCGCCTGCTCCGACACCATGGTGCACGACGGTCGATTCATGCTGGCGCAGAACTACCGCTGCAGCAAGGACCTGCTCGACGCCTGCCAGGCGCAGCGCGTGCGGCTGATCTATGCCTCGTCGGCCGCCACCTATGGCGCCGGCACGGTGTTCGCCGAGGCGCCGGCCAACGAGCGGCCGCTCAACGTCTACGGCTGGTCCAAGCTGCTGGTCGACCAGGCCGTGCGCCGCACGCTGCCCTGCGCCAGCGCGCAGGTGGTGGGCTTGCGCTACTTCAACGTCTACGGTCCGCGCGAGCAGCACAAGGGCCGCATGGCTTCGGTCGCCTTCCACCACTGCCAGCAGTACCGCGCGCATGGGCGTGTCAAGCTGTTCGGCGACTACGGTGGCTACGGCCCCGGGCAGCACGCGCGCGACTTCGTCAGCGTCGACGACGTGGTCGCGGTGAACCTGTGGTTCCTGGCGCATGGCCAGGCCAGCGGCATCTTCAACCTCGGCAGCGGCCGCGCGCAGCCGTTCAACGACGTCGCGCAGGCCTGCGTCAACGCCTGCCGTGCGCTCGACGGCGAGCCTGCGCTGCCGCTGGCCGAACTGGTCGCGCGCGGCCTGGTCGAGTACATCGACTTCCCGGCCGCGCTGGTCGGCAAGTATCAGTGCTTCACGCAGGCCGACCTGGGTGCGCTGCGCGCGACCGGCTGCGCGCACGACTTCGTCGACGTGGCGCGCGGTGTGCGGCGCTATGTCGATTGGCTGGCGACGCAGCCGCGCGAATGAAGGTGCGCCCGTGGCGCGCCTCGGGACGCTCAGCGCTGGCGTGCCGCGCGCGCGGGCTTTGCCAGACACAGCGCGCGCGCC
>JBBIPS010000517.1:0-1937 GCA_037442725.1 Burkholderiales bacterium
CAGCGAGTTACCGACGAGGGTCTCGCTCGTCCTCGAGGACGGGCGCCTCGTGCACGGTCACTTTTCGGTCGCCCGCTCCGGCGAGTAGACGCCGCCAAGCGACGCGCCGGGCTCGTGGCGCAGGTGAAACCACGGTGGCATGACGTCGGCGCTGCGCCCTGCGCCGTGGCGCTCGGCATGGTCGAGCGCGAGCGCCGGGCCGCTGACCAGCGTCTCGATGCAGCCGGTCTGGCCGCAGTAGCAGCTTCGGCGCGGATCGTCGGGTCCGGCCCACGGCAACGGGTTGTGGCCCCACTCGCCGGCCAGGCCATTGGCGCCGCGCAGCACCTGGCCACGTACCGCGATGCCGGCACCGACCCCCGTGCCGAGGATGGCGGCGAACACCACGTCGGCGTGCGCGCCGGCGCCGTCGGTGGCCTCCGACAGCGCCAGGCAGTTGGCGTCGTTGGCGATGCGCACCGGCTGGCCCAGCCGCTGCGCCAGGTCGGTGCCGAGCGCGCGGCCGTTCAGGCACACCGAGTTGCAGTTCTTCATCCGGCCGTCGGCGGTCAGGCTGCCCGGCGTGCCCAGCCCGATCGTTGCCGGCGCTCCGTGCAACGCCTGCGCCCGCGCGGCATCGATCAACCCGGCGATGGCCTCGACCATGCGTTCGTAGCGATCGGCGGGCGAGGCGATGCGCCTGCGCCAGCGCTCGCTGCCATCGGCGTCGAGGACGATGGCCTCGATCTTGCTGCCGCCGACATCGACGCCGATGGCGGCACTGCGGTAGACGTCGTTCATCGGGCCAGCATAGCAACGGCGCACGACGTGCGCGCGACCGCTCGGGTGCGTCGTGCCGCGCGCGTTTCCGAGCGGGAGGGTCCGCCCTGGCGGCGTGCCGCCACGGACGTCGCGGTGGCCGCAGTCAGATCGGTGCGGTGCGCGCCTCGAGCCAGGCCCGTGCGGCGCCGTCGACGAGCGGGCGCAGGCGCTCGCGCACGCCGGCGTGATAGCGGTTTAGCCAGTCGATCTCGTCGGCGCGCAGCAGGCTGCGCTCGATGCAGCGCGTGTCGATCGGGCACAGCGTGAGCGTCTCGAACTCGAGCATCGCGCCGAAGGCATCGTTCTCCGCCGTGGCCGCCGGCACGTTCAGCACCAGGTTCTCGATGCGCACGCCCCACCGGCCGGGCCGGTACACGCCGGGCTCGATCGAGGTGATCATGCCGGGCTCCATCGCCATCGTGGGCTCCGGCGTCGTGCGGCTGATGCTCTGCGGACCCTCGTGCACGTTGAGGAAATAGCCCACGCCGTGGCCGGTGCCGTGGCCGTAATCGAGGCCCTGCTCCCACAGCGGCGCGCGCGCGATGGCGTCGAGCATCGGTCCCGGCGTGCCGCGCGCAAAGCGCGTGCGCGACAGCGCCAGCATCGCCTTGAGCACCAGCGTGAAGTCGCGCCGTTGCGCGGCATCGACGTTGCCGATGGCCCAGACGCGCGTGATGTCGGTCGTGCCGCCGAGGTACTGGCCCCCCGAATCGATCAACAGCAGGCCGTCGCCCTCGATCACCGCGTGCGATTCGGGCAGCGCACGGTAGTGCGGCTGCGCGCCGTTGGCGTTGAAGGCGGCGATGGTCGCGAAGCTCAGGCCCTGGAATCCGGGGCGGCGGGCGCGTTCGGCCGACAGTCGCTCGTCGACCGTCAGTTCGGTGATGCGCTCGCCGCGTGCCCGCGCGGCCTCGAACCCGGCGTAGAACGCGCACATCGCCGCGCCGTCCTCGGCCATCGCCTCGCGGACGAAGCCGGCCTCGACGGCGTTCTTGCGGCTCTTGAGCAGCGTGCTCGGGTTGATCGCCTCGAGCACTCGCACGCCGGCGGCGACGCGCTCGCGAAAGCCGAGCGTGATGCGGCGCGGGTCGACGAGCAGCGTGGCGCCCGCGGGCAGCGCCGCCAGCGCCGCGCCG
>JBBIPS010000518.1:0-1925 GCA_037442725.1 Burkholderiales bacterium
ACGGCGCAGGCCCAGGCGCTGGCCGAGCCGGCCGCGTGCATGCTGGCTGCCGCGCAGGCCTGTGCGCTGGCCAGCGCCGGCGCTTCGCAGCAACTCGCCGGCACGGTGCGGCTGAGCGCCAGCGAGGTGGTCTCGGCGCACGTGCTGCCGCCGCTGCTGGCGCAACTGGCGCGCCGGCACCCGCAGATCCAGATCGAACTGGTGGCCAGCGACCGCCTCGACAACCTGCTCGAACGCGAGGCCGACATCGCGGTGCGAATGCTGCGCCCGACGCAGGGCGCGCTGATCACGCGCCACCTGGCCGACTGGCCGCTGGGCTTCTACGCGCACCGCGACGCGCTCGCGGCGCCGGGGCTGCGTGCGGCACTGACGACGCCGGGCGCAGCGCGCAGCATCGACACCCTGGCCGCGGCGCGCTGGATCGGCATGGACCGATCGCTGCAACTGATCGAAGGCTTTCGCGCGCGCGGCTTCGACGTCGACCGCCGCTTCTTCGGCCTGCGCTGCGACAACCCGCTCGTGGACTTCGAGGCGCTGCGCGCCGGGCTGGGCATCGGCATCACGATCGCCGCGCTCGCCGCACGCGAGCCCGACCTGGTGCGCGTACTGCCCGACATCGCGCTGCCGGTGCTGCCGGTGTGGCTGACCGCGCACCGCGAGCTGCGCGCGAGCCGGCGGCTGCGCGTCGTGTTCGATTTCCTCGCGCGTGCGCTGGCAGCCTGGGCCGACAACGCGGCGCCGGCAACGCAGCCGCGCGCAGTGGGCACGAAGAGCAGGAACGCCGCACGCCGCAAGCTTGCCGGATGACGGCTGGGCACAGCCGTGTGCCACCATGACGTCATGACCCGTCCGTCGACCATCGCCCTGGCCAACAGCCGATCAGAGATCCTCGGCGCCGGGCCAGTTGCCGCCGTCATCCTTGTCGCCATGTGTTGGTTCAGGCAGACGCCGTCACAGCGTGACGAAGACGCGGCACGTCCGTGGAGAGCCTCCGGGACTGGTGGTCGTGAAGGACCATCGCGTACCTTTCCCGACAGGGTGGCTGACACCTTCGTTCCGACTCTCGCGTCTGCGCCGTTGACGGGCATCATCGGCGTCGAATGGGTGGCGGATGGGTCTTGCGTGGCGGAGCCCGCGGTATTTGCCACCGCCCCTCGAGTTCGTGCGGGGCACGTTCTGCGGCGGCGCGGTGCGCCGGTGCGGCCGGCCCGGCCCGGCCCGGCCGCACCTCAGCGCCCGCCGCCGACGTCGATGATCGCGCCGGTGGTGTAGCTGGCCTCGCCCGAGAGCAACCAGACGATCGCCGCGGCCACCTCGTCGGCGCGGCCGGGCCGACGCATCGGGATGATGCCGGCGGAGGTCTGTGGCCGGGCGCGGTCGCCGCTGGCGGCGTGGATGTCGGTGTCGATGATGCCGGGGCGCACCGCGTTGACGCGCACGCCCTCGGCGGCGAGTTCGCGCGCCAGGCCGACGGTGAAGGTGTCGATGGCGCCCTTGCTCGCCGCATAGTCCACGTACATCGCCGGTGCGCCGAGCGTGGCCGCCACGCTCGACAGGTTGACGATCGCGCCGCCGGCGCCGCCGTGGCGCGTGCTCATGCGGCGCAGTGCGAGCTGCGAGCACAGCAGCGTGCCGATGACGTTGACCTCCATGATGCGGCGCCAGCGCTCGAGGCTCATCTCGTCGAGCCGCGCGCGCTGGTCGACGATGCCGGCGTTGTTGACCAGGCCGGTGAGCGGACCCAGGTCGGCGTCGATGCGCTCGAACATCGCGCGCACCGCGGGCTCGTCGGCAACGTCGGCCTGTACGGTGATGGCGCGCCGGCCGAGCGAGCGCACGCGCGCAGCGAGCGCCTCGGCGGCCGCCGCGTCGGCGCGGTAGTTGAGGGCCAGGTCGTGGCCGTGCGCGGCCGCCAGCAGCGCGGT
>JBBIPS010000519.1:0-1920 GCA_037442725.1 Burkholderiales bacterium
CGCCGCGCTCAACCGCGACGCCGCGACGCTGGGTGCCGCACCGCTGGCGCTGGCGGTGCAGCGCTTCGAGGAACTGCTGCAGGCCACGCGCGCGCTGTGCGCGGGCGAGGGCCTGACCACCGAGTGAGACGCAGCGAGCGCCCCCGGGCGGACGACCGTCGTCGCCCGGCCCCGCGGGGCGAGACGGCAGGCCCGGGAGCGGCCGGTCGCTACACCACCACCGGCTCGGGCTCGAGCCGGATGCCGAAGCGGCCGTAGACGCTCTCCTGGATCGCGCGCGCCAGCGTCACCACCTCGGCACCGCGCGCAGCCCCACGGTTGACCAGCACCAGCGCATGCTGCTCGTGCACGGCGGCGCCACCGATCGACTTGCCCTTCCAGCCGCAGGCGTCGATGAGCCAGCCCGCGGCGAGCTTGAAGCTGCCGTCGGGCAGCGGGTAGTGCACGATGTGCGGGTCGCGCGCGATGATGTCGCGGCACTGCTCGGCGCTGACCACCGGATTCTTGAAGAAGCTGCCGACGTTGCCGACCTGCGCCGGGTCGGGCATCTTGGCGCGCCGGATCGCGCACACCCAGTCGAAGATCGTCGCGGCGTCGGGCGTCGCGTTGCCGCTGGCCGCCATGCGACGCTCGAGGTCGAGGTAGCCCAGCACCGGCCGCCACGGCCGCGGCAGACGCAACCGGACACGGGTGATCAGGCTCTTGCCGGCCAGGCCGCCGAAACCGGTCTGCTTGAACACGCTGTGGCGGTAGCCGAAGTCGCAGGCACGGGCGTCGAGGCTGACGCTGCGGCCGGTGACCAGGTCCACCGCGTCGAGCGACTCGAAACGATCCATCAGCTCGAGCCCGTAGGCGCCGATGTTCTGCACCGGTGCGGCGCCCACGGTGCCCGGAATCAGCGCCAGGTTCTCCAGCCCGGGCCAGCCCTGCGCCAGCGTCCAGGCCACGCTGTCGTGCCAGGGCTCACCGGCGCCGAATTCGACGATCCAGGCGTCGCCGCGCGCCTCGACGAGCCGGCGGCCGGCGACCTCGACGCGCAACACCACGGCCTGCGGGTCGCGCGTGAAGATGATGTTGCTGCCGCCGCCAAGCACCAGCTTGGGCGCGCGGCCGAGCTCGGCATCGCCGAGCACCCGACGCACGTCGGCGTCGCTGCGGATGCGCACCAGCGTGTGCGCCTGCGCCGGCAGGCCGAAGCTGTTGAGCTTGCGCAGGTTGGCTGCGCGCTCGATCGCCAGGGGCGTGGCGGCGGCGGACATCACACGATTTTCGCCGATGCCACCTGTGCCGGCGCCGCGCCGGGTCCGGCGCTGCCGGCGGTGATCGGCGTCGCTGCGCTAGGCGCCACGCGCGTGGCAGAATTTTTGCCTTTCCCCCACCGATCCGACGCCAACATGCCGAGCTTCGATGTCGTCCTGGAACCCAACCTCGTCGAGTTGCGCAACGCCGTCGAGCACAGCCGCAAGGAGATCGGCACGCGCTTCGATTTCAAGGGCACGTCGGCGCACATCGAAAGCGTCGAGTCGGGGCCCGAGCGCAGGCTCGAGCTGCTCGGTGACAGCGAGTTCCAGCTCGGCCAGATCAAGGACATCCTGCTGGCCAAGCTGGGCAAGCGCGGCGTCGACGCGCGCTATCTCGACTTCAGCGCCAGGCTCGACAAGCTCGGCGGCGACAAGCTGCGCCACACCGTGCCGGTGAAGAAGGGCATCGACAGCGACACCGCGCGCAAGATCCAGTCCCTCGTCAAGCAGAGCAGGCTCAAGGCGCAGGCCGCGATCCAGGGCGACAGCGTGCGCATCACCGGCACCAAGCGCGACGTGCTGCAGGAGGTGATTGCGCTGCTGCGCAGGGAGTGCACCGATGTGCCGCTGTCGTTCAACAACTTTCGCGACTGAAGTGCATCCCGCGCACGCCGGTGGC
>JBBIPS010000520.1:0-1912 GCA_037442725.1 Burkholderiales bacterium
TCGGCAATGCCGTCCGCCGTGCATGGCTGCGTGGGCGTGGCGACGGTTGCGGGAACGCCTTCCGGCGGCGGCACCGAGGCTGCCGTGCGGTGTGGCCGCGGTTCAGGCATGGCGTCGACTCGCGGAGCGGCCCGAGCGCCTGCGGGCAGCGTGCTGCAGCGCCTGCAGTGCGGCGAGCTGCGCCATCAGGTGGTCGTGCATCGCGTGTTCGGCGCGCAGCGCGTCGCGCTGCACGATCGCGTCGAGCAGCACGCGGTGCTCGTGCAGGGAGGCCTCGATGCGCCCGGCCAGCTTGAGCTGGCGGCCGCGCCACAGCCGCATGAAGCGGCGCAGGTCGCCGGCGGCGCGGTCGAGCCAGCGGTTCGCCGCCAGCGCCTGCACGCGGGTGTGGAACTCGTGGTTGACGCGGTAGTAGCCGTCCACGTCATGCGCAGCGGCGTGGCGCTCGAGCCGGTCGTGCAGCAGCCGCAGCTGCGCCAGGTCGTCGTCGCCGGCACGCAGCGCGGCCTCGTGCGCGCAGCGCCCCTCGAGCATCGCCATGACCGGGAACAGTTGCTCGGCGTCGGCATCGGTGAGCTCGACGACGCGGCAGCCGCGGCGCGGCACCAGCTCGACCAGCCCCTCCGCGGCCAGCACCTTGAGCGCCTCGCGCAGCGGCGTGCGGCTGATCTGCCACTGTCCGGCCAGCGCCAACTCATCGATGTACTCGCCTGGCGCGAGTTCGCGCTCGAACACCATGCCGCGCAGCCGTGCCGCCACGCCGTCGTGCAGCGAGGTGCCGTGCAATGGGATCGGGGCGGGCATGTGGAGGACGGCGCGACGCGATGCGCATCGGCACTGTAATCCTGTAATTACAGGGCCGGCCTCAGGGTTTGCGCGCGGCGCGGCGGCCGATCCGATCGAGCCACGTTGCGGCACGCCGTCGGCGTTGCACCGGGTCGCGACCTACACGACCTGCACGCCCTTCCAGAACGCGACGCGGCCCTTGATGCCGGCAGCGGCTTCGCTCGGCTCGGGGTAGTACCAGACCGCGTCGGGGTTCATCTCGCCGTTGACGAGCAGGCTGTAGTAGTGCGCCTGGCCCTTCCACGGGCAACTGCTGCGGTGGTTGCTGAAGACGACGTATTCGCGCTTCAGCGCCGACTCGGGGAAGTAGTGGTTGCCTTCGACCACCACGGTGTCATCGCTCTCGGCGACCACGATGCCGTTCCAGATTGCCTTCATGTCATGCCCTGCGCAGTTGCGTGCAGTGCGATGGTATTGCAGGCACGGCCGCGATCACACCGGCCGCACCGCAGCGGCCTGCGCCAGCTGCGCCTGCGCGGCGGCATGCTGGCGCCCGGCCAGGTTGTCCAGGCCGGCGAGCAGGCTGAGGGTCACGAGCGCAGCCAGGCCGAGGGCGATGGCTTGCTGGGTCGGGCGGGTGGTCATGGTGCCATCTCCTTCGGTTGCGTCGAGACGCGGTGCGGCGTCGACGCGGCGCAATGTAGGCAGTGCCGCGGTCGTCATCCAGCACACTGCGACGAAGCCGCCGCGCGGTGGGACGAACTGCGCGCAGGCGCGACGAAGCGGCACTGCCGAAGCTGCCGCGCAACACGGCGCTGGTATCCTGCGCGGGTGACCCCGGCCCTGATCCCGATGCGCAGGCGCGGCTTCGGCCTGCTGCTGACACTGCTGCTGCTGATCGCCCAGCACGGCGCGCTGCAGCACGCGCTGCGGCATGCACTCACGCCAGGGCCGGCCCGGCCGGTGGCAAGCGCGCATTCGATCGATGCCGGCGCCGCCGACACGCGCGTCGACGGCGCGTGTCTCGAGTGCCTCGCGCTGGCCGCGCTTGGCGCTGCCGTCGCCGCCACCGCACCGTCGTGGGCGGCCTTCGACGGCGGCTTGCAGCGCCCGTCGTGGCATGACG
>JBBIPS010000521.1:0-1911 GCA_037442725.1 Burkholderiales bacterium
CGCGCACGGCCCGCACGACGCTGCCGCGGGCATGCGTTTCGACCCGACCAAGGTCCTGCTCGACCCCTACGGCCGCGCGCTGGCGCTGCCGCCGACCTACAGCCGCGCGGCCGCGGCCACCTGGGGCGCCAACGATGCCCAGGCCGGCAAGAGCGTCGTCGTCGACGCGCGCTGCTGCGACTGGCAGGGCGACGCGCCGCTGCGCCGGCCGTTCACCCAGACCGTCATCTACGAACTGCACGTCGGCGGCTTCACGCGTCACGTCAGTTCGGGCCTGGCGCCGCAGGAGCGCGGCACCTACGCCGGCCTGGTCCGCAAGATCCCCTACCTGGTGGACCTGGGCATCACCGCGGTCGAACTGCTGCCGGTGTTCGCCTTCGACGCGCAGGACGCGGCGCCGGGTCTGGTCAACCACTGGGGCTACACGCCGCTGTCGCTGTTCGCGCCGCATCCGGGTTACGCGATGCATCCCGAGGATCCGCTGGCCGTGCTCGAGGAGTTCCGCGACATGGTCAAGGCGCTGCACCGCGCGGGCATCGAGGTGATCCTCGACGTCGTCTACAACCACACCGCCGAGGGCGGCGCGCACGGACCGACGCTGTGCTGGCGCGGCCTGGCCGACGGCACCTACTACATGCACGACGCCGCAGGCGGGTACGCCGATTACTCCGGCACCGGCAACACGCTCAACGCCAACCAGGCCGTGGTGCGGCGCATGATCCTCGACAGCCTGCACTACTGGGTCGGAGCGATGCACGTCGACGGCTTCCGCTTCGACCTGGCCGCGATCCTGTCGCGCGATGCACAGGGGCGTGCGCTGGCCGACCCGCCGGTGCTGTGGGACATCGCCTCCGACCCGGTGCTGGCCGGCACCAAGCTGATCGCCGAGGCCTGGGATGCCGCCGGGCTGTACCAGGTCGGCCACTTCGTCGGCGAAGGCTGGAAGGAGTGGAACGGCAGGTTCCGCGACGACGTGCGCAGCTTCGTGCGCGGCGACCCGGGGATGGTGCCGCGGCTGGCGGACCGCCTGCTCGGCAGCCCCGACCTGTACGGCTCGACGCCGCGCGAGCCGGCGCAGAGCATCAACTTCGTCACCTGCCACGACGGCTTCACGCTCAACGACCTGGTGTCGTACAACGTCAAGCACAACGACGCCAACCTCGAGGGCAACCGCGACGGCGCCGACGACAACCGGAGCTGGAACTGCGGGGTCGAGGGGCCGACCGACGACCCGGCGGTCGAGTCGCTGCGGCTGCGCCAGATCAGGAACCTGCTGGCGATCAACGTCCTCGCGCTGGGCACGCCGATGCTGCTGATGGGCGACGAGCTGCGCCGCACCCAGCACGGCAACAACAATGCCTACTGCCAGGACAACGAGACGGGCTGGCTCGACTGGCGCCTGCTCGAGCGCCACGCCGGACTGCATCGCTTCGTGCGCGGGCTGATCCGGGTGCGCGCCTTGCGCGAATCGGTGCGCGCCGACCACCACCTGACGCTGGCCGAGCTGATGAGCCACGCGCAGGTCCGGCTGCACGGCGTGCGGCTCGACCAGCCCGACCGGTCCGACGAGTCGCACAGCCTGGCGGTCACCGCCAGCAGCCTGTCGGGCGACCTGCTGATGCACTTCGCGCTCAACGCCTGGTGGGAGCCGCTCGATTTCGAGCTGCCGACGCGCGACGGCGTGGCCGTCGCCGGCTGGCGCCGCATCATCGACACCGCGCTGCCGGCGCCGCTCGATCTGGCGCTGCCGGCCGAGGCCGAGCCGGTGGCGGGCCCGACGTATCGCGTCGCCGCGCGCTCGGTGGTGATGCTGCTGGCACCGCTGGCGACGCCGGTCATCGATCACCTCTCCACGACGCTCGGCTTTTACTACCCGCCAGCTTTCGTACTGCTGCTGGCGTTTCTCGGCCT
>JBBIPS010000522.1:0-1895 GCA_037442725.1 Burkholderiales bacterium
ACCTCGACTTCATCCGCGCCGACCTGCAGCGTGTGCTCGACCGCGATGCGCTCACGCTCGATGCCGCGCGGCCCGACGCCATCGCCCGGCGCCACGCCGCCGGCGGCCGCAGCGCGCGCGAGAACATCGCCGCCCTCTGCGACGCCGGGTCGTTCGTCGAGTACGGCGCACTGGCCATCGCCGCGCAGACGCGCCGGCGCACGCTCGACGATCTGATCCGCAACACGCCGGCCGACGGCCTCGTCACCGGTGTCGGCAGCGTCAACGGCGCCGACTTCGGCCCCGAGCGTGCGCGCTGCGCGGTGATGGCCTACGACTACACCGTGCTGGCCGGCACGCAAGGCTGGCGCAACCACCACAAGAAGGACCGGCTGCTGGCGCTGGCGCTGCAGCACGCGCTGCCGATGGTGCTGTTCGCCGAGGGCGGCGGCGGCCGCCCGGGCGACGTCGACGCACCGCTGGTGGCCGGGCTGAACAACCACACCTTCAGCCGGTTCGCCGCGCTGTCGGGCCGGGTGCCGGTGGTCGGCGTCGTGCACGGCCGCTGCTTCGCCGGCAACGCCGCGCTGCTCGGCTGCGCCGACGTCATCATCGCCACGGACACCGCCAACCTCGGCCTCGGCGGGCCGGCGATGATCGAAGGCGGCGGCCTCGGCGTGTTCCGCCCCGAGGAGATCGGCCCGGCGGCCGACCTCGCCCGCAGCGGTGTCGTCGACGTGCTGGTGGCCGACGAGCGTGCCGCGGTGGCGGCCGCGCGCAAGTACCTGGGCTACTTCCAGGGCCGGCTGTCGCAGTGGTCCGCCGCCGACGCGCGCTCGCTGCGCCACGCCGTTCCCGAGGACCGCCTGCGCGCCTACGACATGCGCGCGCTGCTCGAGGGCGTCGCCGACACGGGCTCGTTGCAGGAGCTGCGCGCCGGCTTCGGCGCCGCGATCATCACCGCGTTGGCGCGCATCGAGGGCCGGCCGGTCGGCGTGCTGGCCAACAACCCGCTGCACCTGGGCGGCGCGATCGACCCCGACGGCGCCGACAAGGCCGCGCGCTTCATGCAGTTGTGCGACGCGCACGGCCTGCCCATCGTCAGCCTGTGCGACACGCCCGGCTTCATGGTCGGCCCCGAGGTCGAGCGCCAGGCGCAGGTGCGCCACGCCTGCCGCATGTTCGTCGCCGCCGCGCACCTGCGCGTGCCGTGCTTCACCGTCGTCGTGCGCAAGGGCTACGGACTGGGCGCGCAGGCGATGGCGCTGGGCGGCTTCGACGCACCGGTGTTCACGGTCGCGTGGCCGAGCGGCGAGTTCGGCGCAATGGGGCTCGAGGGTGCCGTCAAGCTGGGCTTCCGCAAGGAGCTCGAAGCCGTGGCGCCGGGCCCCGGGCGGGCCGCGCTGTACCAGCGCCTGGTCGACCGGCAATATGCCAACGGCTCGGCGATCAACATGGCCGCGACGCTCGAGATCGACGCGGTGATCGACCCCGCCGCCACGCGCGGCTGGCTGGTGCGCGGGCTGGCGAGCACCGCGGCGCAGCCGTTGCCCCCGGCGCCGCGTTTCGTCGATGTCTGGTAGATGCCGCGCGTCGGCGCCCGGCGCCGCGACGGCGCCGGCGTGAGTCTGATGCCCGGCGCGCCCGGCGCGATCGCGCTGATCCATGTCGACGCCGCGTTGATCGTTGCCGACAAGCCCGCCGGGCTGCTGGCGGTGCCGGGCCGCGGACCCGACAAGGCCGACTGCGTGTGGCAGCGCGTGCAGGCGCTGCATGCCGACGCCCGGATCGTGCACCGCCTCGACATGGCCACCTCGGGGTTGATGCTGCTGGCGCGCGGCGCACCGGCGCAGCGGCGCCTGAGCCAGGCGTTCGCCGAACGTCGCGTCGACAAGACCTACACCGCGGTGGTCGCC
>JBBIPS010000523.1:0-1893 GCA_037442725.1 Burkholderiales bacterium
TCGGTGCTGCGGGCCACCTCCTCCTTGGCACCGAGGCGCACCATCAGGCGGGCCAGGAACTCGGCCTCCAACTGCGGGTCGGCCGCGCGCGGCTGCCAGACCGTGCTGTCCTTGCGCTCGCTGGTATAGACCTCCACCAGGCCGCGGTGGCTGATGTAGACCTCGCTGCCGGTGCCGACGCGCTCGACGCGGGTGCGGAAGCGATCACGCTCGGAAGTCGAGTAGAGCGAGTCCAGCACCCGGCCGAGCGTGCTGCGGATGATGTCCTGCGGCAGCTTGGCGCGGTTCTCGGCCCAGTCGGTTTCCATCACGCCGAGTTCGGGGTTGTCCTGCTTCAGGGTGAAGCCGCGCTCCTGCCAGAAGGCGCGCAATTGCGGCCAGAGCTGCTCGGGCGGCAGGGTGGTGACGAGCCAGCGCACATTGCCGTGGCGCTCGACGCGCAGGTTGCCGACGGCGGTCGGCGCCACGGCGTCGCCGGTGGCCGTTGCGGCCGCCGTGGCGCCGGGTGCCGCGGCCTGGCTCTGCATCGCCCTGGCGCTCACGACGCTGGCTTGCGGTTGGTAGCGCGTGTCCTTGGCGAGTTGGGTCAGATCGGGCGGAACCTCCAGCGAGGTGGTCTTGGTCGCTTGCGAGCGATAGTCGACCTTGTCGCCCGACAGCACGCTCTCGACGCTGCTGCAAGCGCCCAGCGCAAGGGCCAGGCCCAGCACGGCGGCGCGGGACGGGGTGATGATGGACACACGATTCACGGTGCGGATCTCCAGGGCGGAACAGCCGGGCCAGGGGCGGCCGGTGCGATGAAAGCGCGGGCGCGCGGTGGCAGCGTCGAGGGCGGTCAGGCCAGTCCGGCCTCGTGCAGCGCGCGCTCGACCAGCGCCTGTCCGGCGGTGGTCAGCGGCGTGATCGGCAGCCGTACCGCGCTGCCACAGCGGCCCAGCCGCGCCAGTGCCCATTTCGTCGGCGCCGGGCTCGGCTCGCAGAACAGTTGCCTGTGCAGCGACAGCAGCCTGAAGTGGATCTCGCGCGCGCGCGCAACCCGGCCTTCGATCGCGGCCACGCACAGCTCGTGCATCAGCCGCGGGGCGACATTGGCGGTCACGCTGATGTTGCCGTGGCCGCCGAGCAGCATCAGCGCCACCGCGGTGCCGTCGTCGCCGGAGTAGATCGAGAAGCCCTTGGGCGCCTGCTTGATCAGCCACTGCGCGCGCTCGATGTTGCCGGTGGCTTCCTTCACGCCGATCACGCCAGGCAGCGTCGCGCAGCGCAGCGTGGTCTCCGGCTGCATGTCCGCGACCGTGCGGCCCGGCACGTTGTACAGCACCATCGGGATGTCGACCGCCTCGGCGATCGCCTTGAAGTGCTGGTAGATGCCTTCCTGCGAAGGCTTGTTGTAGTAGGGCACGACCGACAGCGTGCAGTCCGCGCCGACCTCCTTGGCGAAGCGCGACAGCTCGATCGCCTCGCGCGTGGAGTTGCCGCCGGTGCCGGCCATGATGGGCACGCGCCCCTTGGCGTGCGCCACCGACACGCGGATGATCTCGCAGTGCTCGTCGACCGACACCGTGGGCGATTCGCCGGTGGTGCCGACCACGCCGACGCAATCGGTGCCTTGCTCGATGTGCCAGTCGATCAGGCGGCGCAGGCCGTCGTAGTCGACGCGGCCGTCATCGTGCAGCGGCGTGACCAGCGCGACGATGCTTCCAACAATGGGCTTCATGGGGCGTCCTCAGAATCCGGCGATTTTAGCCGGGGCGGGCGGCGGGCCCGCGGGCTACAGCCGGTAGCGCGGCGCAACGCCGGATGACTTCGCCTCGTGCACCGCGCAGACGCGCTGCACGAAGCGTTCTGGATCGGCCAGGAAGCCGTCTTCGTAGGCGACGATGCGCAGGCCGC
>JBBIPS010000524.1:0-1864 GCA_037442725.1 Burkholderiales bacterium
TCCGCCTCACCCTGGCTGCGCGCCAGCACGGCGGTCAGCGCGGCCTGGCTGACCGGCTTGGTGATCACCTCGTCGACGCCGGCACGCAGGCAGCGCTCGCGCGTGTCGGCGAAGACATCGGCCGTGAGCGCGACGATGCGGATCGATGCCGCCGGTGACGGAAGCGCGCGGATCGCCGCGCTGGCGGCCACGCCGTCCATCACCGGCATGTGCACGTCCATCAGCACGACGTCGAAGACCTGCTCGCGCAGCACCTGCACGGCCTCCAGGCCGTTCTCGACCAGCCGGCCCAGGTGGCCGAGCCGCTCGAGCAGTGCGGCCAGGTACAGGCGGTTGACGGGATGGTCCTCGGCCACCAGCACGCGCAGCGGGCGCGACGCTGCCGCAGCGCCCGGCGGCGCCGCGCTGCGCAGGGGTGCGTCTGCCGGCGCGAACGCGCAGCGCAACGTGAAGACGCTGCCGGCGCCCGGCGTGCTGCTGACCGTGATCTGCCCGCCCATCAATCGCGCCAGCTTGTCCGAGATGGCCAGGCCCAGGCCGGTGCCGCCCTGGCAGCGTGCCAGCGGATCCTCGGCGCGCGTGAAACGCTGGAACAGCCGACCGAGCGTGACGCGGTCGATGCCGATGCCGTGGTCGGTGACGACGAATTCGAGCTGGGCGCCGCCCGCGGCGTCGGCGATGCGGTGGCACTGCAGCGTCACGCTGCCGGCGTCGGAGTACTTGATGGCGTTGCCGAGCAGGTTGAACAGCACCTGGCGCAGCCGGGTCGGATCGAGCTCGACGTGGCTCGGCACGTCGTCGTCGACGGCCCAGACCAGCTCGAGCCCCTTGGCCTGGGCCTGCGGCTGCAGCAGCGCCTGCAATTCGTTCAGCAGCGCG
Organism: Burkholderiales bacterium; assembly: GCA_037442725.1. Lineage (GTDB taxonomy): Bacteria > Pseudomonadota > Gammaproteobacteria > Burkholderiales > Burkholderiaceae_C > Pseudaquabacterium. The sequence continues at coordinate 880 of JBBIPS010000524.1, forward strand.
CGCAGGCAGACCCCCTGCGGCAGCAGCGCCAACGTCCCGGATTCGAGCTTGGACAGGTCGAGCATCTCGTCGAGCAGACGCAGCAGGTGCGTGCCGGACTCGTCGGCGCTGCGCAGCCAGTCGACCGAGTGGGCGTCGCGCGGCGCCTGCCTGACCAGCGCCAGCATGCCGAGCAGTCCGTGCAGCGGCGTGCGCAATTCGTGGCTCATGTCGGCCAGGAAGTCGCTCTTGGCGGCGCTGGCGGCCTCGGCCTCGATGCGGGCATCGCGCAGTTGATCGGCCAGCGTCTCCTGGTGCTGGCGACGCTGCTCGAGCTGGCGCAGCTGGCGCAGCGCGATGAACGCGAACAGCAGCACCATCGCCGAGAGGAAGCCGGTCAGCGCCAGGCCGATCAGGTTGTGCTGGCGCACCTGCTGCTGGCGTGCGGTGATCTGCTCGGCCAGTTGGTGCCCGGCATCGATCATCAACTGGTGGATCGGGTCGCCCAGCGCGGCGAGTTCACCCATCAGCGCGCGCGCGGCCTGCGCACTGAGCGGGCTGCGCGACTCGGCGCCGAGGTACAGGTCGGCGCGGCGGGTGAAACTGTCGATCTGGCGCAAGGTGCGCTGCGATGGCTCGGCGCCGCTCAGCAGTCGATCCGCGCGTCCGGTGTGCAGCAGTCCGACCCGGCTCACGAAGATGTCGTAGCGCAGCTGCAGCGCCGGCTGCGCGTCGACCGGCGCATCGAGCACGCCGTGCCACTGCTCGCGCAGGCGCAGGTATTCGGTCTCGAGCTGGTACAGGCTGACCACCAGGTAGTCGTCCTGGTCGCGCACGGTCAGGTTCAGCAGCGCGAACTGCCGGACCTGGACGAACGCCGCGGCGAGCAGCGTGGCCAGCAGCAGCAGGCCGGTGACCGCGAACCAGGGCCCCTGGCGCGGCGCCGCCGGCGGCACCGGACGTGGCGCGGCCGAGGCGACCGCGTCGGCCGGCACCGGCGCCGCGA
>JBBIPS010000525.1:0-1864 GCA_037442725.1 Burkholderiales bacterium
GAAATCGGCGCGGCGCTGCGCCCGCAGCGCATCCTCGGCCGCCACGCCGCCCGCGGTGGCGGCGTCGGTCGCCGCATGCGCTGCGCGCCAGCGCGCCTGGCCCAGGCGTTCGACCGTGGTGGCGAACGACTCGTTGAACATCGTGTCGTCGGCAGCGTAGACGAGCTGGTGCGCCAGTTCATGGAAGACGAGCCCGGCCAGCTCGGTCTCGGGCCAGTCGATGAAGGTGCTGAGCAATGGATCGCCGCCGAGCCAGTTGCTCCAGCCGAGGGTCGAATACGCCGGCACGCCGTAGACGCTGACCTCGAGCCCGCGCGCTTCCAGCCGGCGCGCCAGCGCTTCGGCGGCGGCGCGCTCGAAGTAGCCGCGGTAGCCGACGCAGCCCAGCACCGGAAAGCACCAGCTCTCGAGCGTCAGCGACAGCTCGGGCGCAGCCACCACGTTCCACACCGCGGCCGGCCGATCCAGCACGGCGTAGCTGCGGTAGCTCGCGTTGTCGGGCAGCGCAAGCTCGGCGACGGCGAAGTCGCGCAGGCGCTGCGCCAGCGCCAGGCGGGTGCGCAGGTCGGCCGGCGTGCTGGCGTCGGCGAGCCACTGCGAGATGGGGCGCGCGCGCTGCAGCAGGTCGAGGTGACCGCCGACCGCCTGGGCGTAGTAGCCGATCGGCGGCGTCTCCGACGCGCAGCCGCCGACCAGGCCGAACAGCAGCGCCGCGGCAGCCAGCTTCGCTGCGGACCCGACGCTGGCCATCAGGCGCGTGACATCGCCTGCACCGGGCAGCGGGACGGCGGGACAGCGGCGCAGGCGCGCTTGCGTCCCGCGGAGTGCCGGCGATCGCCGCGCACGTGCATCACGCCGCCTGCACCTCGACCAGGCAGTCGTAGAACGTGGGCCCGCGGCCGATGTCGGTCAGGCGCTGGCTGGTGAGCTCGTTGACGTTGGTGCCCGCCGCGCCAAGCTTGCGCCACCACACGCCCAGCCCGTTGACGACCCCGACGCGTGCCCGCGTGCTCAGCGCCGCCTTGCAGCGGTAGCTGCCGCGCGCGTTGAACACGCGCACCATCGCGCCGTCGACGATGCCGCGCGGCTCGGCGTCCTGCGGGTGGATCTCGAGCCGCGGCTCGCCCTCGCTGCGCTGCAGGCTGATCACGTTGACGAAGGTCGAGTTGAGGAAGTTGCGCGCCGGCGGCGAGATCATCGCCAGCGGGTAGCGTGCCGCCAGCGCCGGTGCCGACTGCACCGCTTCGTGCGGCGCGACGTAGTCGGGCGCGCCCCAGCCCGGCGGCGCCACCTGCGCCTTGCCGTCGGCGGTGGCGAAGCCGCCGTCGGCGAACGGCAGCTCGGGCACATCGAGCCTGACCCAGCCCTGCGCGCGCAGCGCGGCCGGATCGATGTTCCTGAAGGCCTGCGCCGCCAGTTGCTCGTCGCTGTCGGCGAAGCACGGCTCCGTGAAACCCATGCGCGCCGCCAGTTCGCGGAAGATCTGCGTGTTCGGCCTGGACTGGCCGAGCGGCGCGATCGCCGGCTCGTTGGCCAGCACGTAGGTGTGGCCGTAGGCCATGTGCACGTCGCGGTGCTCGAGCTGGGTCGTCGCGGGCAGCACGTAGTCGGCGTAGTCGGCGGTGTCGGTGCGGAAGTGCTCGAGCACGACGGTGAACAGGTCCTCGCGCCCGAAGCCGCGCACGACCGTGGCCGAGTCGGGCGCCACCGCGACCGGGTTGCTGTTGTAGACCACGAGCGCCTCGATGCGCGGGCCGAAATCCGGCGACGCGTCGCGCAGCAGGTCGTCGCCGATCGTGACCATGTTGATGGTGCGCGGCCGGCGCGCGCCGAGCAGGTCGGGGCGCTGCAGCGCGGCCTCGTC
>JBBIPS010000526.1:0-1856 GCA_037442725.1 Burkholderiales bacterium
CTTCACGCCGCGCTCGCCGCTGGGTGGCGAGTTGAGGCGCCTGCTGGCGCAGTCGGCGCAGGTCGTCGACGCGCCGGCGCAGGCCGAGGTGGTGTTGCACGCGCTGGCCGACCGGCGCGAGAAGAGCGTCGTCGCATCGACCGCCGCCGGCCAGGTACGCGAGGTGCAACTGCGCGTCGTCCTCGAATTCCGCCTGGCCAGCGCGGCCGGGCGCGAACTGATCGCGCCGACCGCGATGCGGCTGTCGCGCGACATGAATTACAGCGAAACCTTCGCGCTGGGCAAGGAACAGGAAGAAGAGCAGCTCTACACGGCGATGCAGTCCGACATCGCGCTTCAAGTCATGCGCCGCCTGGCGCGCGTGAGCACGGCCTGAGATGACGCCGCATCGACACCTGCGCTGCCGGCTCGGCGCACCGCAGCACGCCGGCAGCCCGGCCCGGCAGCCGAACGGCGACGCCCGCCTGGAACGGTGGCGGCGCCGGGGCTGAGATGCAGCTGCGCCCCGACCAGCTCGCCGCCCATCTGGCGCGCGGCCTAAAGCCGATCTACACCGTGCACGGCGACGAGTTGCTGCTGGCGCAGGAGGCCGGCGACGCGATCCGGGGTGCGGCGCGCGCCGCCGGCTATGCCGAACGCCATGTGTTCAGCGTCAGCGGCGCGCACTTCGACTGGTCCGCGCTGCAAGGCGCGGCGCAGGCGATGAGCCTGTTCGCGTCGGCGCAGTTGATCGAGATCCGCATCCCGGGCGGCAAGCCCGGCAAGGAAGGCTCCGACGCGCTGCAGCGTTACTGCCAGGCGATCGGCGAGGGACACTGTGACGGCGTGCTCACGCTGGTGCACCTGCCGCGGCTCGACCGCCAGCAGCAGGCCAGCGCCTGGTTCGGCGCGCTCGACGCGGCCGGCGTGACGCTGCGGATCGAGCCGGTCGAGCGCCAAGCGCTGCCGCAGTGGCTGGCACGCCGGCTGGCCGCGCAGGGCCAGCACGTGGCCAGCGACGAGCGCGACCCCACGGCCGCCGAGCACACGCTGGCTTTCTTCGCCGACCGCGTCGAGGGCAACCTGCTCGCCGCGCACCACGAGTTGCAGAAGCTGGCGCTGCTGTACCCGCCGGGCGAGCTGAGCTTCGAGCAGGTCGAGGCGGCGGTGCTCGACGTCGCGCGCTACGACGTCTTCAAGCTCGGCGAGGCGGCGCTGGCCGGCCAGACCGCGCGCGTGCTGCGCATGCTCGACGGGCTGCGCGCCGAGGGCGAGGCGGCGGTGCTGGTGCACTGGACGCTGGCCGCCGACATCCTCGCGCTCAAGCAGGTCAAGGATGCGCTGGCACGCGGCCGGCCGCTGCCCATGGCGTTGCGCGCGGCGCGTGTCTGGGGCGCCAGGGAGCGCTTGTTCGAGCGCGCGCTGGAGGTCACGAGCGCGCCGCAACTGGCGCGACTGGTCGAGGCGGCCAGCGTCTGCGACGGTGTCGTCAAGGGTCTGAAGCATGCCGACTGGCCGCTCGAGCCGTGGGACGCGATCCGGCGCCTGGCGCTGCTGCTGGTGCAGGCGGTGGCGGCTGCGCCCGCGTCCCGCGGTCGCGCCGCACGAGCGCCGCGGCTGGCACTCGAGGTCCGCTGAGGGCGCTCGAGGCGACGCCGTCGCAATGCATCGACGGACTGGTGCAGGCCTTCTCGCACGTCGCCGGCGGACGACGACTGTCGTCGGCCTGGGGCGCTCTCAAGCAAATGTGGCTGCGCCACTTTGCTTGAACCCCCGCGGGGCATAAGCGCTAACTTAACGTTCATGAGAAATCGGCCTCGCACTGATACGGACGAAGGCGCGGCGCTTCGCGCAATAGCGCCGCGATGCCTTGCCAT
>JBBIPS010000527.1:0-1852 GCA_037442725.1 Burkholderiales bacterium
CACAGCGCCAGCAGCGCGGTGGCATCGGCCGCGTCGCGCTCGAGCGGCAGCGCGAACTCGTAGCGCAGGCAGGCCACGACGCCCAGGTTGGCCGCGACCACGGTGAACGCGGTGTACTGGCCGAACTGCGCCGGCGAATACAGCCGCGCCAGCCACGGCCCGAGCAGCAGCGGCAGCGTCTGCGCCAGCGCGCCACCGGCCAGCAGCGTCAGCGTGGCGCGCCACAGGCCGCCACGCCGTGCCGTCGTCGGACTGGCAGCGGGGTGCGGGGCCGGCATGGCAGGACTCGTTCGCGTCGCGGCGGGCAATCGGCGTGGATCGGTGGGCGCCTGGCTGGACGGCACGTTGCGGGATGCCGGCGTGGGCGCGCGGCCTCAGCAGGCACCCGCCCCCGGCAAGCCACCGCGGGCGCCGAGGCTGCCGAGCGCCTCGCGCAGCGCGTGCACCACGGCGTCCTGGTCGGCCTCGGTGAGGTCGGCGCTCATCGGCAGGCTGAGCACGCGCTGCGCCGCGCGCACGCTGTGCGGGCAGGCGGCGGGGTCGTGGCCTGCCGCATAGGCGGGCTGGTGGTGCAGCGGCCTGGGGTAGTGCACGGCGGTCGGGATGCCGGCCGCCTTCAGCGCGCGCTGCAGCGCGTCGCGGTCATCGACCAGCACGGTGTACTGCGCCCAGACGCAATCGCGGTCGGGCCGCACCGTGAGCCCTTGCACCGGTGCACGGCGCGCGCCGGCGGCCTCGTGCACGCCGTGCACGTCGCCGGCCCCGCCGTCGACGCCGAACGCGTCCCGGATCAGTCGGCCGTAGCGCTCGCCGAGCGCCCGGCGCCGCTCGAGCTCCCAATCGAAGCGCTCGAGCTTGGCCAGCACCACCGCGCACTGCAGCGTGTCCATGCGGCCGCCGACGCCGACGCGCGTGTGCTGGTAGCGGCCGCTCTGGCCGTGCACGCGCAGCTCGCGCGCCGCCTGCGCCAGCGCTTCGTCGTCGGTGAACAGCGCACCGCCGTCGCCGTAGCAGCCCAGCGGCTTGCTCGGGAAGAAGCTGGTGCAGCCGATCGTGGAGAGGTGGCCGCTGTGGCGCGCCACGCCTGTTCCGCGGTAGGTGGCGCCGAAGCTCTGCGCCGCGTCCTCGATCACCGGCAGCTTGCCGTGCCGCGCCGCGATGGCGTTGATCGCATCCATGTCGGCGCACTGGCCGTACAGGCTGACCGGCATGATGGCGCGCGTGCGCGGCGTGATCGCCGCCTCGACCCGCGTCGCGTCGAGGTTGCAGGTGTCGGGTTCGATGTCGACGTAGACCGGCACGCCGCCGAGCAGTGCGATCACCTCGGCGGTGGCGGCGAAGGTGAACGGCGTCGTGATGACTTCGTCGCCGGGCGCGAGCTCGAGCGCGAGCAGCGCGATCAGCAACGCCTCGGTGCCGCTGGCCACCGCGACGCAGTGCCTGGCGCCGGTGCGCCCGGCCAGCGCCTGTTCCATCTCGGCGACCTCGGGCCCCATGATGTACTGGCCGTGGTCGAGGACGCGCTGGATGCGCGCGTCGATCGCGGGCCGCAGCGCCGCGTACTGGGCCTTGAGGTCGGTGAACTGCATGCGGTGCCTCAAGCCAGAAGGGTCACGCTGTCACCGATCAGGCAATAGCGCTCGCCGGTGGCCGGGCACGCGGCTTCGGCTCGAGACCCGGCGGGCAGCGACGCCGGCAGCGTCAGGCGCTCGCCGTGCCGGCTCATCCAGCCGATGCGCCGCGCCGGAACGCCGGCCACCAGCGCGAAGTCGGGCACATCGCGCGTCACCACCGCGCCGGCGCCGACGAAGGCATGGCGGCCCACGGTGACGCCGCAGACGAGGGTGCAGTT
>JBBIPS010000528.1:0-1850 GCA_037442725.1 Burkholderiales bacterium
GCCGGCCTCTACTACCGGCATAACGCCCGTGTTCGGGCGCAGCTCAACGTCGAGAACCTGCTCGACGAACGTTACGCGGTGAGCGCGCACAACGACAACAACATCCTGCCTGGTGCTCCGCTTAGCCTCCGCGCGGCGCTGACGCTCGGGCTCTGAGCGGCATGGACGGTGGGCCTCTGGCGCAAGGGCCCGGGGCCAGCCGCTATCATTCGCTCCCTACAAAACCCGTTTGAGAGGTTGGGAGTGAACAAGCTCTACCCCGGTGCACAGGAGGCGCTGGCCGGTCTGCTGGCGCGCAACGCCCTGGCGCGGGGCACCTTCCGTTCGGTCGCCGGCACGCTGCTGCCGGTGAGCCAGCGCGTCGCGGCCGGGCATGTGGGCCAGCCGTTGCAGCCCGGAACCGCGGCACGCATCTTTACCGGCGCACAGATCCCACCGGGCGCGGACGCCGTGGTCCCGCAGGAGCAGTGCGAGCCCGAAGGCGAGGGCGTGCGCATCGGCATCGTGCCGTCGCCGGGCCAATGGATCCGCCGCCGCGGCGAGGATGTGATGCACGGCGCCGAGGTGCTGCCGCGCGGCACGCGGCTGACGCCCCAGGCGCTCGGCCTCGCAGCCTCGGTCGGCGCGGCGACGCTGAGCGTTTCGCGCCGCCCACGCGTGGCGCTGTTCTCCACCGGCGACGAACTGGTGATGCCGGGCCAGCCACTGCCCCCCGGTGCGATCTACAACAGCAACCGCTTCATGCTGCGCGGCCTGCTGCAGGCCGCAGGGTGCGAGGTGGTCGACCTCGGCATCGTGCCCGACCGGCTCGACGCGACGCGCTCGGCACTGCGCCGCGCCGCCGTCGGCAACGACCTGATCCTGACCTCGGGCGGCGTCTCGGCCGGCGAGGAAGACCACATCAAGCCCGCGCTGCGCGCCGAGGGCTGGCTCGAATCCTGGCAGGTGGCGATCAAGCCCGGCAAGCCGCTGGTCTTCGGCGCGGTGCGTCGCGCCGAGTCGGCATCCAGCGCGCTGCGTCGCGCCGAGTCGGCATCCAGCGCGCTGCGCCGCGCCGGGTTCGACGGCGCCGGCGAAGCACTGTTCATCGGCCTGCCGGGCAATCCGGTGTCGAGCTTCGTCACGTTCCTGCTCGTGGTGGCGCCTCTGCTGCGCGCGCTGCAGGGCAGCCTGTCGAAGCACCCGGGCGCGCTGCCACCCGCGCTGCTGGCGCGCGCCGACTTCGACTGGCCGCGGCCCGACCGGCGGCGCGAGTTCCTGCGCGCACGGCTGAACGGCGACGGCGGTGTCGAGCTGTTCCCGAACCAGAGTTCGGGTGTGTTGACTTCGGCGGTGTGGGCCGACGGGCTGGTCGACCTTCCCGCGGGACAATCGGTGCGGCGCGGCGACAGCGTGCGCGTGCTGCCGTTGTCGTCGTTGATCGGAGCCTGAGTCGTGGCTGTCACCGTGCGCTACTTCGCCTCGCTGCGCGAGATGCTCGGCCCGGTCGAGGCGATCGAGATCGCACCCGGGCGCACGCTCGGCCAGCTGCGCGACGCGCTGATCGCGCGCGGCGGGTCGCATGCCCAGGCGCTGGCACGCGGCCGCGCGCTGCGCTGCGCGCTCGACCAGGTGATGGCCGACGAGACCACCGTGATCGCCGACGGCGCCGAGGTGGCGTTCTTCCCGCCGGTGACCGGTGGCTGAGGACCGGACCATGGCGCATCCTCCCGCAGCATCGGCCCCGCAGTCGCCTGCACCGCGCGTTCGCATCCAGACGTCCGACTTCGACCTCTCGGCCGAGGTGGCCGCGCTGCGTGCCGACGACGGCGGCGTCGGCGCGGTGGCCTGCTTCGTCGGCACCGTGCGCG
>JBBIPS010000529.1:0-1847 GCA_037442725.1 Burkholderiales bacterium
CGCTGTTGACCTCGAAGTAGCCGACGCCCTCGTTGTTGCCGCGGTTGAAGTCGTCGCTGGCCGGGATGCCGGCCTGCTGCGCCGCGGCGGCGAAGGCTTCGAGGATCTGCCACGACAGCCGCTGGCGCTCCACCCGCCACTCGCCGCCGGCGCGCGCACCGGTGGCGTCGAAGCCGTCGGCGCCGTGCACCGCATCGGCGCCGCGCCAGTGGTCCTCGTGGCGGCGGAAGTGCGGCAGGCACTCTTCCCAGCGCCAGCGGGCGTCGCCGCAGACGGCGGCCCAGCCGTCGTAGTCGCGGCTCTGGCCGCGCATGTAGATCATGCCGTTGATGCTCGAGCAGCCCCCCAGCACCTTGCCGCGCGGGTAGCGCAAGCTGCGACCGTTCAGCCCCGGGTCGGGCTCGGTGAAGTAGAGCCAGTCGGTGCGCGGGTTGCCGATGCAGTGCAGGTAGCCCACCGGGATGTGCACCCACAGGTAGTCGTCGTTGCCGCCGGCCTCGACCAGCAGCACGCGCATGCGTCGGTCGGCGCTCAGGCGATTCGCGAGCAGGCAGCCGGCGGTACCGGCGCCGACGATGATGTAGTCGAAGGTCGGGGCGTCCGGGCTCATCGCAGCAGTTTCGGCAAGGGTTGGTCCGGCGGGTCGCACCGGTGCTCAGCGCGGCGCATGGCTGGCCAGGATCGGGAACAACTTGACCAGGCCGTCGGCCAGCAGTTCGACCGCCATCGCGGCCAGGATCAGCCCCATCAGCCGCGTCATCACGTTGATGCCGGTGCGCCCCAGCACCTTGGCGATGCGCCCCGACGCCATGAAGGCGAGATAGGTGACGCCGCCGATGACGACGCCATAGCCGACCAGGACGGCATGTTCCCAGAAGGTGCGCGTCTTCTCGGCATAGATGATCATCGTCGAGATCGTCGCCGGGCCGGTCAGCAGCGGGATCGTCAGCGGCACCACGGCGACACTGTCGCCGGCATCGCCCCTGGCATGGCCTTCGGCGACATCGTCCTTGCCGCCCTCGGCCGACTGTGCGTTGAGCATGTGCAGCGACGAGATCAGCAGCAGCATGCCGCCGCCGACCTGGAACGAGGCGATCGAGATGCCGAAGAACTCGATGATGCGCAGCCCGGCCAGGCCGCTGACGGCGATCACGCAGAACGCCGCGAAGGCACTGACGCGCAGCGTGCGCTGTCGCTGCGCCGGCGTCAGGCCCTGCGTGAAGGCGAGGAAGAACGGCACCGCGCCGATCGGGTTGACGATCGCCAGCAGCGCGATCAGCGGCTTGAGCAGGTCCATGCGCGGTCGAGGGGGGTGGGCGATTTGGCCGGCAGTCGATCGATGCGGATGGGCGCGCAGACTCCGGCGCCCGGGCCGCGGCGTTGTACCCGCGTGACAACACTCATGATAGTCGCGGGTTAGCCCTTGTCCTGAGGGCATGGCAGCCGCGCGGGATTTGTGTCCATAATCGCCGCAGGGGACCCGGACGGGTTCCCGGCCCGTGTCTGGAGACGGCGCCTCTAGCTTGAATTGGTCACGCTGGGTTGAAGCTCCACATGGATCACTGTTCTCGAGAAGGAGCTTCCCCTCATGGGAAACAAGCTATACGTCGGCAATCTTGCCTACTCCGTGCGTGACGAGTCCTTGCAGGCGGCGTTCGCGCAATTCGGCGCAGTGACGTCGGCCAAGGTGATGATGGACCGCGAAACCGGTCGCTCGAAGGGCTTCGGCTTCGTCGAGATGTCGTCTTCGGCCGAGGCGCAGGCGGCGATGACCGCGATGAACGGCCAGGCACTCGAAGGCCGGGCCATCGTCGTCAACGAAGCCCGCCCGCGCGAAGAGCGCCCGG
>JBBIPS010000530.1:0-1845 GCA_037442725.1 Burkholderiales bacterium
CGCGGCGAGGCGACGCGCCGGCTGGTGCGGCGCGCGCAGCGCACGGCCGACGACGCCGACACGATGGCGCCCGACGAACGCCGCAACCAGATCCTGCTCGCCGCGGCAGAGCTGTTCGCCCGCCACGGCTTCGCCGGCACCTCGGTGCGCGACATCGCCGAGCGCGTCGGCCTGCTGCCGGGGTCGGTCTATCACCACTTCCCGGCCAAGCAGGACATCCTGCTGGCCGTCAACCACGAGGGCTTGCGCCAGCTCACGGCGCGCGTGCGCCAGGCCATCGCCGCGGCGCGCGGCGCGCGCGCGCAGTTCGAAGCGGCGTGCGCCGTGCACGTCGACGCCGTGGTCGCGGGCAACCCGATCGCCCGCGTCACGGTCACCGCGTTGTTCGCCATCCATGACGACGCGCTGCAGCGCCGCCTGCAGCACGATCGCGAAGCCTACGAGCGGTTGTTCCGCGAACTGATCGACGCCCTCGACCTGTCGCCGGACCTCGACCGTTCGGTGTTCCGGCTGTCGCTGTTCGGTGCGCTGAACTGGACCCGGGTCTGGTATCGCCCCGGTGGCATGACGGCGCAACGGATCGCGCACCAGATCGCCGCCGTCTTCTGCGGCCGCGGCGCCTGACCCGTGCGGCGCGCGGGCGCGGTGCCGCCCGTCAGGTGTTCTTGCTCACCGTGATGGTCGGGAACCTGGCGCTGAAGTCCTTGGCCTTCTCGCCGATCTTGACCGCCACCTGGCGTGCGATGGCCTTGTAGATCGCCGCGACCTCGCCGTCGGGATCGGCCACCACGGTGGGCGTGCCGCCGTCGGCCTGCTCGCGGATCGCCATCGTCAGCGGCAGTGCGCCGAGGTAGTCGATCTGGTATTGAGCCGCCATGCGCTTGCCGCCCTCGGCGCCGAAGATGTGCTCGGTGTGGCCGCAGTTCGGGCAGCGGTAGACGGCCATGTTCTCGACCAGGCCGAGGATCGGCACGCCGACCTTCTCGAACATCGACAGCCCCTTCTTGGCGTCGAGCAGTGCGATGTCCTGCGGCGTCGTGACGATCACCGCGCCGGTGATCGGCACGCGCTGCGACAGCGTGAGCTGGATGTCGCCGGTGCCGGGCGGCATGTCGACGACCAGGTAGTCGAGCTCGCGCCAGTTGGTCTGGCGCAGCAACTGCTCGAGTGCCTGCGTGGCCATCGGGCCGCGCCAGATCATCGCCTGGTCGGCGTCGACCAGGAAGCCGATCGACATCACCTGCACGCCGTGGCCTTCCATCGGCTCCATGCTCTTGCCGTCGACGCTGTCGGGCCGGCCCGACACGCCGAGCATCATCGGCTGGCTCGGCCCGTAGATGTCGGCGTCGAGGATGCCGACCGCGGCGCCCTCGGCCGCCAGTGCCAGCGCCAGGTTGACCGCCGTCGTGCTCTTGCCGACGCCGCCCTTGCCCGAGGCGATGGCGACGATGTTCTTGACGTTCGGCAGCAGTTGCACGCCGCGCTGCGCGGCATGGGCGACGATCTTCCAGCCGACATCGGCGCTGACGTTTCCGACGCCGGCGACGCTGCGTGCGGCGTCGATCAGCGCGCGGCGCAGTGCCGGGACCTGGCTCCTGGCCGGGTAGCCCAGCGTGACCTCGAACGACACGTCGCCGCCCTCGACGCGCAGGTTCTTCAGCGCCCGGGTGGAGACGAGATCCTTGCCGGTGTTCGGGTCGACGACGGTCTTCAGGGCTTCGAGCAGCGCGGTTTCGGTGACGGCAGTCATGGTGGTCGCAGGAGTGTATTGGGGGGGGGAAGCAGCGTACGCACGGGGGCGTCGGGGGCGCAGTCTAGCGGAGCGCCACCGGCAGCGTCGCCGGC
>JBBIPS010000531.1:0-1832 GCA_037442725.1 Burkholderiales bacterium
GGCCTGCGGTCGTCAGTGAACCAGCATGGCGACCGAATGGACCATCCGGCCACGGTGCACGACGTGAACGTGCTGACCGTGGTGGCCAGCGAGAGCGACAAGGACTTCGTCTCGGCCCTGCAAATGGACATCAGCGAATCGCTGTCGGCCCGACCGAGGCTTGCGAATGAAGAGTTCTTCTCGGGCAAGGTGCTGCAGACCGCCGCCCCCCACGCCGCAGGCCCCGTATGCTGATCTCATTCAATCTTCGCGACACCAAGAGCTTCCGAGAGGCCGATCTGCCTCTTGGACCGCTCACGTACGACAAGCACATCCGCACCATCGCCTGGGATTGCACACCCGCGCAGCACAGCTCATGCAGTTGGTCGCTGCCGGCGACACCAGCGCCACGGCCATCGTGGCAATGGTGGGCAACGCGCGCGAGTTCGGCAGCTGGCGGCTGTTCGCTGCCTGGATCGAACGGGTGCCGGGCGGGTGGAGGGGGCGCCCCTGCGGTACTGGCGCGGCTGCTCCATGACGGCGTGCGGGCACTGGTGGGCCACAGCGATGTCTCCACCACGATGATCCAGCCGATGGGCGACAAGTTGCCGACGGCGCGGTGCGCAGCCCGCTCGATGCGCTGGGCGCCCGTCCGCAGCGCGTCGCTGGCGGCCGGCGAGGACATCGGACCGCGCCGCCGGCGCTGACGGCCGGACCGGCTGAACGCGCTCGGCATCACGATGCGCACGCCGTGGAAGGGATCCAGCACCGGCAGGTCGCAGTCGCCGGTGGCGACGGCTTCGACCTCGCCGTTGCACACAAGCTGTGCGAACTCGTCGTCCGGCGGTCGCGACCGGCGCGCGCCCGGCACGTGATCGCGACGTCCCGCGCCGGGCGGCCCGGCCTCTGGTAGGGCGCGGCGCGCCACTTCCGAAGGTGGCACGTGGTCGGGGTGAGAGGATTCGAACCTCCGACCCACTGGTCCCAAACCAGTTGCGCTACCAGGCTGCGCCACACCCCGAAGGTGCTGATTCTACCGGGCGCCCTCGGCCGGTGCCGGCAGTTGCAACCGGCGCGCCACCGCGATGCACTGCACGATGTGCTGCTCGCAGACGAACTTCAACGCTGAGAAGGTGAGCGCCGCGCCGACCACCTGGCCGGCGATCGGCACGACCCTGGCGGCCTGCTGCGCGGACAGGCGCATGCCGACCGTGCGCAGCAGCGTCAGCACCAGCTCGCGCGTGACGATGCGCCCCAGCACCAGCCCACCGGCGGTCGACAGCGCCTGGTAGACGACCACCCTGCGTTCGGGCGCGAGGCGCTCGACCTGCTGCGGCGTCAACCCGAACGCGGCGCTGATCTCGGGCAGCAGCCTGACGAGCACGCCGACGTCGGTGATCCAGTCCAGCCCCGGCAGCGGCAGCGTCGCGACGCCGGCGGCGAGCAGCGAACGATGCGTGACGCGCCGGCGGCAGCGTGCCGCGACGCGCTCGATCGCATCGGGCGTGGCAGGGATGGTGTCGCGCGGCAGCGGCATGCCGCTTACGGCCTACGTGCGGGCCGGTGCCTCGAGCACGACGATGCCGTCGGCATCGGCGTACAGCCAGTCGCCTGGCCGCACCCGGACGCCCTGGATCTGCACCGCCACGTCGGCCTGGCCCTGCTGGCGCTTCTCGGTCGCCAGCGGCAGCGCCGCCAGCGCGCGGATGCCTATGGCGCATTGCGCCAGTTCGGCGACGTCGCGCACACAACCGTCGACCACCACGCCGGCCCAGCCGTTGCGCGCCGCCGCTGCGCCCAGGTTGCCGCCGAGCAGGGCGCGCCGCAGCGAGCCACCACCGTCGACCACCAGC
>JBBIPS010000532.1:0-1831 GCA_037442725.1 Burkholderiales bacterium
ATGCGTTGGCGTCGCGGCGCGCGGCGCGCCGGGGCCGCTGCGCGCAGTGTCAACTACGCCACCAGCCCGCTGCTGGCGTCGCGCACGCCGAGCTGGCGCAGCCGCTTCGTCGTCGTGCTGGTCGGGCTGGGCTTCGCCGGCCTGCTCGGCCGTGCCGCGTATGTGCAGATCGTCGGCGCCGACTTCTATCGCCAGCAGGGCGAGAAGCGCTACGCGCACACGCTCGACGTGCCCGCCAGCCGCGGCCGCATCCTCGATCGCAACGGCCAGCTGCTCGCCACCAGCGTGCCCGCGCCGAGCGTGTGGGCGATCCCCAGGGACTTCGAGGCCAGCCCGGCACAGCGCCGCCAGCTGCTCGGCCTGCTCGGCATGGACGGCAAGGAGTTCGATGCGCGCATGGCCGGCGGCAGCGCCAGCTTTGCCTGGATCCGGCGCCAGCTCGACGCCGAGACGTGGACGCGCATCGACGCGCTGGGCATCAAGGGCCTGTACCAGACGCGCGAGTACCGGCGCCGCTACCCCGAGGGCGAATCGGCCGCGCACGTGGTGGGTTTCACCAACATCGAGGACAGGGGCCAGGAGGGCATCGAGCTCGGCTTCCAGCAGGCGCTGCAGGGCCACGACGGCTCGCGTGGCGTCGTCAAGGACCGGCTCGGCCGCGTCGTCGAGGACATCGGCGACAGCGTCGATCCCGTCGACGGCCGCGACGTCCAGCTCTCGATCGACGCCAAGGTGCAGTTCTTCGCCTACCAGCGTGTGCGCGAAGCGGTGGCCGAGCACAAGGCCAGGGCCGGCAGCGTGGTGGTGCTCGACGTACAGACCGGCGAGGTGCTGGCGCTGGCCAACTACCCGAGCTACGACCCGGGCGAGCGCCGCCGCCTGTCGGGCGAGCAGTTGCGCAACCGCGCGCTCACCGACGTCTTCGAGCCCGGCTCGACGATGAAGCCGTTCGTCGTCGCCTGGGCGCTCGAGACCGGCCGCGTCAAGGTCGACACGCCGATCCAGACCGCGCCCGGCCAGCTCACGATCACCGGCTCGACGATCAAGGACGCGCACCCGAACGGCCTGCTGACGGTGCAGCAGGTGATCCAGAAGTCGAGCAATGTCGGCGTCGTCAAGATCGGCATGCAGATCCCGGCGCGCGAGCTCTGGGAGCTGTTCAGCAACGTCGGCTACGGCCAGAAGCCGCAGCTCGGCTTTCCCGGCGCCGTCAGCGGCCGGCTGCGGCCGTACAAGAGCTGGCGCCCGATCGAGCAGGCGACGATGTCGTACGGCTACGGCCTGTCGGCCTCGCTGCTGCAGATGGCGCGCGCGTACACCGTGTTCGCAGGCGACGGCGAACTGATCCCGCTCAGCATGCTGCGCCAGGAGCAGGCGCGGCCGGGGCTGCGCGTGATCTCGGCGCAGACGGCGCGCGAGATGCGCACCATGCTGCAGATGGCCGCCGCAGCGGGCGGCACCGCGCCCCTGGCGCAGACCGTCGGCTATTCGGTCGGCGGCAAGACCGGCACCGCGCGCAAGCAGGAGGGGCACGGCTACGCCGGCAACAAGTACCGTGCCTGGTTCGTCGGCCTGGCGCCGATCGGCAAGCCGCGCATCATCGTCGCGGTGATGGTCGACGAGCCGAGCAACGGCGTCTACTACGGCGGCGCGGTGGCGGCGCCGGTGTTCAGCCAGATCGTGCAGCAGACGCTGCGCATGCTCGGCGTGCCGCCCGACCTGGACGTCAAGCCGCAGGTGCTGGCCAACGCCCTGCCGGCGGTGCCGGAGAGCTTCTGATGCGCGTGGCCGTGCCCGCCGCTGCCGCCGCTGCGCCTGCCGTGCGGCCGAT
>JBBIPS010000533.1:0-1824 GCA_037442725.1 Burkholderiales bacterium
TGGCCCCCTTGCACGATGCCCGCTTCACCCTGCGATACCGACACCACGCTGGCCACGCTCGACAACGGTGTGCGCGTCGTGACGATCCGGCTGCCCTGGCTCGACACGGCCAGCGTCAGCGTCTTCGTGCGCAGCGGCAGCCAGCACGAGAGCCGGCGCCTGGCCGGCATCAGCCACTTCGTCGAGCACATGGCGTTCAAGGGCACGCCCGGGCGCGACTGCCAGCGCATCAACCTCGACGCCGAGCGGCTCGGCGCCGAGGTCAACGCGCACACCGACAAGGACCACACGGCGTACCACATGTGCGGGCTGGCGCGGCATGCCGGCGAGTTCGTGCGCATGCTCGGCGACATCGTGCTGAACAGCAACTTCCCCGAGGCCGAGCTCGAGCGCGAGCGCCAGGTCATCCTGCAGGAGTACATCGAGGACGACGACGACGCACTGACGACCGCGTACCGGCTGTTCGACAAGACCTGCTACGGCAGCCACGCGCTGGCGCGACCGGTGATCGGCCGTCGCAGCAACATCGAGCGTTTCACGCGCACCGAGCTGGTCGACTACGTGCAGCGCCAGTACAGCGGCGAGAACGTCGTCGTCGGCGTGGCCGGCAGGGTCGAGCCCGAACGCGTCGTCGACGAGGCGCGGCGGGCCTTCGGCGCGCTCAAGCGCGGCGCGGCGAACCGGGTCGCCGTGCCGGCCTACCTCGGCGGCGTCGCGTCGCGCCGCATGGCCGGCGCCAGCCAGTCGCACGTCGTGCTCGGTTTCCCGATCCCGTCGCTCAAGGGCGACTACCCTGCCAGCGTCGTCGCCGCGGCGCTGTTCGGCGAGGGCATGAGCTCGCCGCTGCTCGACGAGCTGCGCGAGCGGCGCGCGCTGGTCTACTACGCCGCGTGTTCGGCCGACGTGCTGGAGCTGTGCGGGCAGTTCGTCATCGAGGCGTCGACCGCGCCCGAGCACCTCGACGAGTTCCTGGTCGAGGTCATGCGGCTGCTGCGCGCGCAGGCGGTGGCGGTCGACGCCGTCGGCCTCGAGCGCGCGCGCAACCAGCTCGCGGTGCGCAGCCTGCGCGCGCACGAATCGCCGACCCGGCGCATCGAGGCGGCGGCGCAGGACCTGTTCGTCCATGGCCGCGTGCGCGCCCGCGCCGAGTCGATGGCGCGCATCGACGCAGTGACGGCCGACGAGGTGCGCGCCGCGTTCGAGCGCATGCTGGCCGAGCGCGCCGCGGTGGCGCTGGCCGGCAAGCTCGGCCAGGGGACCAACGAGCGCGTTGCCCGGCACGTGATGCGGGGTGAAGCCGACCTCCCGCGAACGACGAACCGAAAGGAGCACCGACCATGACCACCGGAACCCTGCGACTCCAGCGCGTGCTTCGCGCACCTGCGCAGCGCGTCTATCGGGCTTTCCTGGACGCCGGCGCGATGGCCAAGTGGCTGCCGCCGTACGGCTTCACCTGCCAGGTGCAGCACCTCGACGCCAGGGTCGGCGGCACGTACAGGATGTCGTTCACCAACTTCTCGAACGGACACGCGCACGCCTTCGGCGGCGAGTATCGCGAACTGGTGCCGTTCGAGCGGCTCTGCTACACCGATCGCTTCGACGACCCCAACCTGCCCGGAGAAATGCGCACCACCGTGACACTCAGGCCGGTGGCATGCGGCACCGAGCTGAACGTCGTGCAGGAAGGACTGCCCGAGGTCATTCCGCTCGACATGTGCTACCTCGGCTGGCAGGAGTCGCTCGAACAGCTCGCCAGGCTCGTCGAGCCCGAGATCGCGGATTGACCCGCCTGGCCGCGGGCGCTGCGGCCGCCGGCCCGCGGCG
>JBBIPS010000534.1:0-1816 GCA_037442725.1 Burkholderiales bacterium
GCGGCCAGGCTGAGCAGCCTGGCCGGCCTGGCCAGCGGCCAGCCGCTGACGCTGTGCTACTACGACAACCCGCGCCTGCGCGGCTGGGTCCGCCACACCGTGGCCACGCGCGACATCGACGCGGTGCTGGTGTTCTCGTCGTCGATGGCGCAGTACGCGCGGGCCGAATGGGGCCTGCCGACGCTGGTCGATCTGGTCGACGTCGATTCGGCCAAGTGGGTCGACTACGCCGCGGCGCGTCGCTGGCCGCTGTCGTGGCTGTATGCGCGCGAAGCGGCGCGACTGCTGGCCTACGAGCGCGCCGTGGTGGCGCGCGCACGGCATTCGTTCCTCGTCACGCAGAAGGAGGTCGACCTGTTCTGCCGGCTCGCCCCGGAGTGCCGCGGCAAGGTCATGGCGCTCGGCAACGGCGTCGACGCGGATTTTTTCGCGCCGCGCGCCGATCGGGCGTCGCCGTTCGCCGCCGATGAGCTGGCTTTGGTGTTTACTGGCGCCATGGACTACTGGCCCAACGTCGACGCCGTGACCTGGTTCGCCGAGCAGGTGCTGCCGGCGCTGCGCGAGCGCTGGCCGGCGCTGCGCTTCCACATCGTCGGGCGCAATCCTGTCGCGGCGGTGCGCGCTCTGGCCGGCCGGGGCGTCAGCGTGAGCGGCACGGTGCCGGACGTGCGGCCCTATCTCCAGCATGCCGCCGCGGTGGTGGCGCCGTTGCGGCTGGCGCGCGGCGTGCAGAACAAGGTGCTCGAAGCGATGGCGATGGCGCGGCCGGTGGTCGCCTCGGCGTCGTGCGTCGAGGCCATCGATGCCCGCCCCGGCGCGGACATCCTGGTGGCCGACGGCGCCGGGTCGTATGTCGATCAACTGGCACTGCTTCTGGACGCGCCCGAGCGTGCCGACGCACTCGGCCGGGCCGGGCGGCGCTGCGTCGTCGAGCATTACGGCTGGCCGGCCCGGCTGGCCCCCCTGGACACCGCGCTGGCGGCGCTGACGGCCGGGCGCTGCGCGCCGGCCGTGGCGGCGGCATGAACACCTTGGCCTGGCAGACACCCCGCCTCGCGCCGGCC
The DNA here is from genome assembly GCA_037442725.1 of Burkholderiales bacterium. Lineage (GTDB taxonomy): Bacteria > Pseudomonadota > Gammaproteobacteria > Burkholderiales > Burkholderiaceae_C > Pseudaquabacterium. Next base: position 1,065 of record JBBIPS010000534.1, read on the forward strand.
TGGCGCGTGCCGACGCTGGCTGCCGCGGCGTTGATCGCGCTGCTGCTGCTGCGCTACCGCGAGACGGCGCTCGCGATGGTCGAGATCTGGTCGCGCTCGGACACCTTCACCCACGCCTTCGTCGTGCCGCCGATCTCGCTCTGGCTGATCTGGCGCCAGCGCGCGGCGCTGCAGCGCCTGCAGCCCCGGCCGGTGCCGTGGATGGTGCCGGTGCTGGCGGCACTGGCCCTGGCGTGGTGGGTGGGCCATCTGGTGGCCGTCAACGCGGTGACGCAGTTCGCCTTGACTGCGATGGTCGTCGCCGCGGTGCCCACGGTGCTGGGCTGGCAGGTGGCCCGCGCGCTGGCGTTCCCGCTCGCGTTCCTGTTCTTTGCGGTGCCCTTCGGCGAGTTCCTCACGCCGACGCTGATGCAGTACACCGCCGACTTCACCGTCGCGGCGCTAAGGTTCACCGGGGTTCCCGTCTACCGCGAAGGCCAGCAATTCATCGTGCCGTCGGGTCGCTGGTCGGTGGTCGAGGAGTGCGGCGGCATCCGCTACCTGATGGCTTCGGTGATGGTCGGCAGCCTGTTCGCCTACCTGAACTACCGCAGCCTGCGCCGTCGCGTCGTCTTCATCGCCGCGTCGTTCGTGGTGCCGATCGTCGCCAACTGGATGCGCGCCTACCTGATCGTGATGATCGGCCACCTGTCCGGCAACCGGCTGGCCACCGGCGTCGACCACATCATCTACGGCTGGGTGTTCTTCGGTGC
>JBBIPS010000535.1:0-1814 GCA_037442725.1 Burkholderiales bacterium
CGCGCCGTGGCGGCGCCGACGGCGCCGCTGCCGGCCACGTGCAGCGCGCCGAGCAGGCTGCCGTCGATGGGCGAGCGCGCCGCGAGCGTGCCGCCGTTGAACGCCGTGGCGGGCACACCCAGCACGGTGAGGAGGTCGTGGGCTGCTGAAGTCATCTGAAGTCTCGCTGCACCCGGATCGTCGGGGCGATTCAACCGATGGATTCGACCTGCCGCGACTGCTGGTAGGCGCTGCCGAATCGGTTGGCCAGGAAGGCCGGCAACTCTACCTGCTCCTGGCGGATGAACCCGGAGCGCGGCAGCGCGCCGGCGCGGAACAGGTCGACCGCGGCGCAGATGCCGGCGGCGGTGGTGATCTGGATCGCCGACAGCGGCGCACCCTCGCTGCGGTCGGCGAAGATCTTGCGCGCGAACACCTCCTGCACCAGCCGCCCGCCGCGCATGCCGCTCGCGGTGACGAACACCAGCACCACGTCCTGCATCGTGGCCGGCATCGAGCGGCGCATGATGTCCTTGAGCAGTTCCTGGTCGTTCTTCAACTGCAGGTCGTCGAGCAGCATGCACATCAGGTCGCGGTGGCCGGGGTAGCGGACGGTCTTGTAGTCGAGGTTGCGCACCCTGCCGGCCAGCGTCTCACACAGCGTGCCCAGGCCGCCCGAGGTGTTGAAGGCCTCGTACTCGGTGCCGTCGAGCGAGAAGTGCTCGAGCCCTTCGAGCGGCAGCGCGTCGATGTTGCGGCCATCGTGGATGCACTCGCAGGGATGGCAGTACTCGTTGATGAGTCCGTCGACGCTCCAGGTCAGGTTGTACTTCAGCGCGTTGGTCGGGAACGCCGGCAGCGCACCGACCCGCATCTTCACGTCGTGCAGCGTCTCGAAGCCCTGCGCCAGGTGCTGCGCGACGATGCCGATGAAGCCCGGCGCCAGGCCGCACTGCGGCATGAAGGCGGTGCGGGCACCGTCGGCCAGGCGCTTGATCTCGCGCGTCGCGGCGACGTCCTCGGTGAGGTCGAAGTAGTGGCAGCCCGATTCGAGCGCGGCGCCGGCGGCGCCGATCGCCAGGTGGTACGGCAGCGCGTTGACGACCGCGTCGTGGCCGGCCAGCGCCGCGCGCAGCGCCGCCCGGTCGTCGCTGTCGATGACCAGCGTCGTGACGCCTTGGTCGGTCATGCGCGCCAGCGCGGCGGGGTCGCGGTCGATCGCGGTGACGGCGTAGTCACCGCTGTGGCCGAGCAGTCGGGCGATGGTCTGGCCGATGTGTCCGGCGCCGAGCAGGGCGATGCGCATGGGATGACTCCTCGTGGTCGTGGCCATCGAGTCTCGGCGACCTCGGTGACGAATGAAAGCCTGAGTTCGTCGAAAGATCAGACAATGTCGACGATTCGTCGGCCATCGATGACGCCATGCCCAAGGACACGCTCGACCGCGACCTCATCACGCTGCTGCAGGCCAACGCCCGCGAAAGCACCGCCAACCTGGCGCGCAAGCTCGGCGTGGCCCGCACCACCGTGGTGGCGCGCCTGGCGCGGCTCGAACGCAGCGGGGTGATCGTCGGCTACACGGTGCGGCTGGGGCTGGACGATGCGCGCCCGCGCGTGCAGGCGCAGGTCGGCATCGTGCTCAGCCCGAAGAGCTCGCGCGACGTCATCGGCCGCCTGCGCAAGATCCCCGAGCTGCTGCGGCTGGTCTCGGTCAGCGGCGAGTTCGACTACATCGCGACGCTGCGCGCCGACACCACCGCGCGGCTCGATGCGCTGCTTGACGAGATCGGCGCGATCGACGGCGTGACGCGCACCACCACCTCGGTGGTGCTGGC
>JBBIPS010000536.1:0-1810 GCA_037442725.1 Burkholderiales bacterium
CGACGGGCTCGCCCAAAACGCGGGCCGAGGCCGTCATGCCCGGTCGCAGCGCGCCATCGGGGTTTTCGAGGACGATGCGCGCCTGTGCGACCTTTCGTTCGGCATCGACCACGATGTCGATCGCGTTGAGGTAGGCCGCGTCGTCGGACGCCAGGCCGTCGTCGCGCTGCAGCCGCGCGGCCATCGCCGCGGGCAGTTCGGGCAGCGTCTGGCGCACGCGCTCGATCCAGTCGGTGCCGATCACCAGGGGCGGCAGGTCGGGGTCCGGAAAGTAGCGGTAGTCGTGGGCGTCTTCCTTGGTCCGCATCGCGCGCGTCTGGCCGCTGGCCGGATCGAACAGCACGGTGGCCTGCTCGACGGCCAGGCCGTCCTCGATGCGGTCGATCTGCCACTGGATCTCGAAGTCGATCGCCTGCGCCATGAATCGGAACGAGTTCAGGTTCTTGATCTCGCGCCGCGTGCCGAGCGCGGCGCCGGGGCGGCGCACTGAGACGTTGGCGTCGCAGCGGAAGCTGCCCTCCTGCATGTTGCCGTCGCAGATGCCGAGCCACATCACCAGCGCGTGCAGCGCGCGCGCGTACCCGACCGCCTCGGCCGAGGAGCGCATGTCGGGCTCGGTGACGATCTCGAGCAGCGGTGTTCCGGCGCGGTTCAGGTCGATCCCGGTCTGGCCGTGGTAGTCCTCGTGCAGCGACTTGCCGGCGTCCTCCTCGAGGTGGGCGCGCGTCAGGCACACCGTCCTCGGCTGGCCGTCGAGCACGAACTCGATGCGCCCGCCCTGCACCACCGGCGTCTCGTACTGGCTGATCTGGTAGCCCTTGGGCAGGTCGGGGTAGAAGTAGTTCTTGCGCGCGAAGATCGACTGCCGCGCCACCTTCGCGCCGATCGCCAGGCCGAGGCGGATCGCGCACTCGACGGCGGCGCGGTTGGCCACCGGCAGTGTTCCCGGCAGCGCCAGGTCGACGGCGCAGGCCTGGGTGTTCGGCGCCGCACCGAAGGCGGTGCCGGCGCCCGAGAAGATCTTGCTGCGCGTGGCGAGCTGGGCGTGCGTCTCGAGCCCGATGACGACCTCGTGGCCGCGGATGAGCGGGACGGCGCGCGTCATCTCAGAAACCCGCCGGCACGCGGCGGTGCCAGTCGGTGGCCTGCTGCAGCGCATGCGCGGTGTGCAGCAACTGGCCCTCGGCAAAGTAGTTGCCGATCAACTGCAGCCCGACCGGCAGGCCGTGCGCGCCGAACCCGGCCGGCAGGCTCATCCCTGGCAGGCCGGCCAGGCTGGCCGGCAGCGTGAAGATGTCGGCCAGGTAGGCCTTGACGGGGTCGTCGCCCTGGTCGCCGAGCCGCCACGCCACGCTCGGTGCGACCGGGCCGGCGATGACGTCGCACTCCGCGAAGCAGCGCTGGAAATCGTCGGCGATCATGCGCCGCAGCCTCTGCGCCTGCAGGTAGTAGGCGTCGTAGTAACCGTGCGACAGGACATAGGTGCCGATCATGATGCGACGCTTGACCTCGGCGCCGAAGCCCTCGCTGCGCGTCTTCTCGTACATGTCCTGCAGGTCCGCGTAGTGCGCAGCGCGGTGGCCGAACCTGACGCCGTCGAAGCGGCCGAGGTTCGAACTCGCCTCGGCCGGCGCGATGATGTAGTAGACCGGGATCGACAGCTCGGTGCGTGGCAGGCTGACGTCGACCAGCGTGGCGCCAAGCCGGGCGCATTCGGCCAGCGCCGCGTGCACCGCCGTGGCGACGTCGCCGGCCAGCCCGGGCGGGAAGAATTCGCGCGGCAGCCCGATGCGCAGCCCGGCCAGCGGCC
>JBBIPS010000537.1:0-1802 GCA_037442725.1 Burkholderiales bacterium
CCGCGACCTGTTGCGGCTCGCCCGCGCCAGCCGCCTCGGCCGCGCCACGGCAGCCGTGAGTGCGAGCGCGCGGCCGGCATCGCCGACCGGGGCCACGCCCAGCGTCGCACGTCGCCTGGCCTGCTTCGCCTACGAAGGCGTGCTGCTGGCTGGCGTGCTGTTGATCATCGGCGCGCTCCATTCCGGTCTGACCCAGCAGCGCCCCGCACTGCAGGGCCGCTCCAGCCTGCAGGCCGTGCTGTTTGTCGTGCTGGCCGTGTACTTCACCGGGTTCTGGTCGCGCGGCGGCCAGACCGTGGCGATGAAGACCTGGCACATCCGACTCGTCATGCACGACGGCACGCCCGTCTCGCCGGGACGCGCCGCGCTGCGCTATCTGGCCAGTTGGCTGTGGTTCCTGCCGGCGCTGGCCATCGCGCGCCAGGCCGGCCTGACCGGCATCGGACCGATCGTCGGCACGCTCGGCGCGGGTGTGCTGGCCTATGCCGCGCTGGCGTGGCTGCGCGCCGACCGGCAGTTCTGGCATGACGCGTTGTGCGCGACGCGCCTCGTGACGTGGCGACCCGCAGCGCCCGCGCAGGCAGAATCCGACGCATGAACAACCCGCACAAGGGCCGCACCGGACTGGACCGCATCAACCACGCGCTCGCCTACTCGCTGCAGGGCCTGACGACCGCCTGCCGCAGCGAGAGCGCCTTCCGCCAAGAAACCGTCCTCGCGCTGCTGCTGCTGCCGGCGTCGCTGTGGCTGGGTCGCGGTTGGGTCGAGACCACGTTGCTCGCTGGCACGGTGCTGCTGGTACTGGTGGTCGAGTTGCTGAATTCGGCCATCGAGGCCGCCGTCGACCGCATCTCGCTCGACCTGCATGAGTTGTCCCGGCGCGCCAAGGACTTCGGCAGCGCCGCGGTGTTCCTGTCACTGCTGCTGTGTGGCCTGACCTGGGCCTCGGCGGTGTACCACCGGCTCGCCGCATGACGACCACGCCGCCCGCACCGTTCAGCCTGTGCGTCTACTGCGGCTCGCGCACCGGGACGCGATCGGCCTACACGGCGCTGGCCAGGCGCCTGGGCGCGGCGATCGGCCGCCGCGGCTGGACCCTGGTCTACGGCGGCGGGCGCGCCGGACTGATGGGCGAAGTCGCCGATGCCGCGCTGGGCGCGGGAGCCCGCGTCGTCGGCGTCATCCCGGACTCGCTGATGCGGCTCGAAGTCGGACACACCAGCCTGTCCGAATTGCATGTCGTCGACAACATGCACCAGCGCAAGCAGATGATGGCCGAACGTGCCGATGCCTTCGTGGCCATGCCGGGCGGCATCGGCACCTTCGAGGAACTGTTCGAGGTCTGGTCATGGCGCCACCTGGGCTACCACGACCGGCCGCTCGGCCTGCTCGACGCCGCGGGCTACTGGCAGCCGCTGGTCGACTTCCTGCGCCATGCGCAGGTCGAGGGCTTCATGAGCGAGGCGCAGCTGTCGATGCTGCAGATCAACGACGACATCGAACCACTGCTCGACGCCCTGGCCTCGGTTCGCGGCGACGCGACCGACGACGATTTCGGGCGCATCTGAAGTCGGCGCCGCCAACGCGCCGACACGCGGCCTGGCCGGCCAGGCGAGCCGCCGCACCGGTTGCGGTCAGACCGCCGACTCGTCGGTCTCGCCGGTACGGATGCGCACCACCTGCTCGACCGCGGTGACGAAGATCTTGCCGTCGCCGATCTTGCCGGTCTTGGCCGCCTTGACGACGGCGTCGATGCAACGGTCGACGTCGGCGTCCTTGACCACCACCTCGATCTTCACCTT
>JBBIPS010000538.1:0-1800 GCA_037442725.1 Burkholderiales bacterium
GTACTGCACGATCGCCGGGCCTTCGCTGAGGCGCGGGCCGTCGGCGAGCTCGAGCAGCGGCACGTAGCCCTTGGGGTTGAGGGTGTAGTAGTCGGTGCCATCGGCCAGCTTGTGGGTCCTGGTGCTGGCCAGCACCAACTGGAACGGCAGGCCGGTCTCGCGCAGCACGATGTGCGGGCTGAGCGAGCAGGCGCCGGGGCTGTAGTAGAGCTTCACTGGATGATGCTTTCGCGACGATGCGACTGCACGATACCGCGGCGGCGATGCCCGTGCCGGCCGCTGCAGTTCCGAGCCTGCGCGGCGCGCGGTCGACCCGGGCGATGCGCAGGCCGCGGCAGCGGCTTCGTGAACCGAGGCGCGGGTCGGGCGCGGCCGGCGAAGTATGCTGCGCCGTCATCTGCCCGATCGGAACCCCATGCCGCGCGCCATCCTCGACGAAGCCCACATCCATCCCGCCATCCGCCAGAAGGTGGCCGAAAGCCATGCCGACCTGGTCGACGAGGTGCGCAGCGCCGCCGCCGGGAGCCCGGTGCTGGTGGTCGGGATGCGCGGCAATCCGTATCCGAAGAAGGCGCGCCGCGCGCTCGCGAAGGCCGGCGTGCCGTACCGCTACCTCGAGTACGGCAGCTACCTGAGCCACTGGCGGCGCCGCAACGCGTTGAAGATGTGGACCGGCTGGCCGACCTTTCCGATGGTGTTCGTCAAGGGTGTGCTGGTCGGCGGCGCGTCCGACCTGGACAAGTTGATCGCCAGCGGCGAGCTCGAACAGATGCTGCTGAAGTGAATCGAGCCCGCCGCCGGCGCTGGGCAGCCTCGACGCTGTGCGTCGGTGCGCTGCTGACGACACCCGATCACTCGCGTGCGGCCGACGCCGCGCCACTGACCCCTTGCCGCCTGAAGGGCGTCGAGCACGAAGCGCTGTGCGGCAGCGTCAAGCGTGCGCTCGACCCGGCGCAGCCACGCGACACGCAGATCGACGTGCACTTCGCGGTACTGCCGGCGCTGGTGCGCAACAAGGCGGCCGATCCGGTGTTCTTCTTCGCCGGCGGCCCGGGGCAGAGCGCGATCGACCTGGCCGGCGCGATGTCGCGCCGCTTTGCCCGGCTCGGCAACCGGCGTGACCTGGTGTTCGTCGACCAGCGCGGCAGCGGCCGCAGCGCGCCGCTGAAGTGCGCCGACGACGATGAACACGCGCCGCCGCGACCGCTGGCCGAACTGCTCGACGACCGGTTGCGGCTGGCGCGACTGCACGCCTGCCGCAGCGCGCTGCAGGCACTGCCGCACGGCGACCTGCGCCAGTACACGACGACGATCGCGATCGCCGACGTCGATGCGGTACGTGCCGCGCTCGGCGCCGAGCGCATCAACGCGATCGGCGCGTCGTACGGCACGCGCGCGGTGCTCGAGTACCTGCGCCAATTCCCGCAGCGCGTGCGGCGCGCCGTGATCGACGGCGTCGCGCCGCCCGACATGGCGCTGCCCGCCGCGGCGTCGGGCGACAACCAGGCCGTGCTCGACGCGCTGTTCACGAGTTGCGAGCGCGACGCCGACTGCGCACGGCGCTTTCCCGGGCTGCGCGCGCAGTGGCGCAAGCTGCTTGCCAGTCCGCCGCGCGAGGTCAACCTGGCGCATCCGCTGACCGGCCAGCCCGAGCGCGTGACGCTCACCCGGGACGCGGTGCTGGGCGCGTACCTCTACGATCTGCTGATCCACGATGTCCTCGTGGCTCGGTCTGAACCTGTCGTGACAGCCGACACCGCCAGCGCCAAGGGCCGCACGGTAACCGATGTGCGCCCGGGC
>JBBIPS010000539.1:0-1799 GCA_037442725.1 Burkholderiales bacterium
GCGCCAATTTGTCGGCGACCTTTGCGGTCGGCGGCTGCTGTGGCCGACAGCCGCTGCCCCGTTGTTGCCCCGTGGCTTGTCGATCGACCGCGAAGCGGTCTCACGCCAGCTGCAGCGCCGCGCGGTTCACGCGAGCCGCAATGCCATCACGCCGGCGACGATCACCGCGGTGCCGAGCGCGCGCTGCAGGCCGAAGCGCTCCTTCAGCAGCAGCGTGCCGAGCAGCGCGGCGAACAACACCGAGGTCTCGCGCAACGCGGCTACGCTGGCCACCGGCGCGCGCGTCATCGCCCACAGCGCGATGGCGTACGAGCCGATCGATGCCGCACCGCCCAGCGCGGCCAGCGGCCAGCGTCGGCGCGCATAGGCCAGCATCGCGCGCCGCCCGGCGGCCTCGCGGCTGAACCACACCAGCGCCGGATAGGCCACGCCGTCGAGTACGAACAGCAGCATCACGTAGGCCGCGGTGCCGCGGCCGTCGCCGACGCTCAGGCGCACGCCCTTGCCGTCGACGATGGTGTACAGCGCGATGACGACCGCGTTGGCCAGCGCGTACGCCAGCGCCTTGTGGTGGTGCAGCGCGGCGCCGGGGCTGGACAGGCCGACCAGCGCGACGCCGCCGGCGATGCCGACGATGCCGAACCAGGCCAGCACGCTCGGCGACTCACCGAGCACCAGCCCGCTGCCCAGCGCCACCAGCAGCGGCGCGCTGCCGCGCATGATCGGGTAGGTCAGCCCCAGGTCGCCGTGCCGGTAGGCGCCGGCGAGTGCCGTGTAGTAGCCGATGTGGATGACGAGCGAGGCGCCGATGTAGGGCCACGCCGCCGCCGGCGGCAGCCCGGCCCACAGCGACAGCGGCAAGGCCAGCAGCGCACCCAGCACGATCACCAGCGCGGTGTCGACCGACTTGTCGCCGCTGCTCTTGACGAGCACGTTCCAGCCGGCGTGCAGCAGCGCGCCGAGCAGCACCAGCAGCACCAGCGGCCAGGTCAGCGTCATGCCGGCGGCGCCGCGGCCGGTGTGCGGCCCGCAGCGGCCGGCGCTGCTTGCGCCGCCGCGCTCACCGCAACGACGGCCCTTCGCTGTCGAGCGGCGTCAGCACCGAGTGGCGGATGCGCGTCGGCGTGAGCGCGCCGGCCGACTCGAGGATCGGGTAGGCGATCGAGCAGATGTGCGAGTTGATGCGCTTGAGTTCGCTGATCAGGTCGAGGTGCAGCGAGCTGGTCTCGATGCTCTCGGCGGTGTTGTCCTGCAGCCGCGCGATGTGGCTGGCGGCGTACTCGTGCTCGAGGTCGCGGAAGCGCGCCTTCTCCTCGAGCAGCCGGCTGGCGTCGGCCACCCGGCCGTCGAGCAGCACGCTCATGCCCAGTCGCAGGTTGGCCAGCAGCCGCTCGTGCAGGTGGCAGATCTCGGCCATGCCGGCATCGGAGAAGCTGCGGTTCTTGCGGATCTTCTTGTCCTCCACGTCCTGCAGCACGCGCTCGATGATGTCGCCGATCTGCTCCATGTTGATCGTGAACGAGACGATGTCGGTCCAGCGCCGGCTCTCGCGCTCGGACAGCGCCTCGCGCGAGATCTGCGTCAGGTAGAACTTGATCGCCGAGTACAGCTCGTCGACGGTGTCGTCCATCTTGCGCAACTGCTCGGCAAGCTCCAGGTCGTTGTGGCGGATCACCGGCAGGATGCCGCGCAGCATGGTCTCGACGACGTCGGCCTGGTGCAGCGCCTCGCGCGCGGCGCAACTGATGGCCAGCGACGGCGTGTCCAGCGCCGACGGGTCCAGGTGCTGGAGCCGCTCG
>JBBIPS010000540.1:0-1799 GCA_037442725.1 Burkholderiales bacterium
TGCAGCGGATGGACGTCGCGCAGCACGTTGAACGACAGCATTGAAGCGACACCGACGAGCCAGACCGCCGTGACGGTTACCATCGCCGCGCGCTTGCGCGGCCAGCCGTGCTGATCGACGAGCCACGCAATGATCGGCTCGATGCCCGCGGGCAGCCGGGTCGGCGCCTTGATGCGCAGCCGCTTGTTGACGTTCATGCGGCCCGCGACGACGACGATCGCCGACGGCGCGACGCCGAACTCGCCGGCAAGGAACCTGACCATGTGGTCGGTGGCGCGGCCGGCGCGCGGCGCCTCGGTCACGCTGACCTTCAACTGGTTGCCCCTGACCTTGCCGATCGCGTCCTTCGACGCGCCCGGCGTGCCCAGGATGCTGAGCACCAGCGTGTCGCCTTCCCAACTGTAAAAAGCCATCTTTTTCGACCGAGGGTGATGGGGTCATCGGCGTCGCGCGGTGGCAGCCGCAAGAACCGGATTCATCATAGCGCGGCGCCTTCTGCACCGGCCTGCGACGCCGGCTGCGCAACGAGGGCCGCGAGCCGCGGCAGCGCGGCCAGCGCATTCGCGCGCGTGATCGTGGCGGCCTGCGCCAGGCTCCAGCCGCGCAGCCCGGCCAGCGTCGCGGCGATGCGCGGCAGCTCGGCCGGCTCGTTGCGCGCGCGCTCACCCGCGGCGCGCTGCACGGCGTCGCGGTAGAGCCATTGCGGCGGGATGTCGGGGGCATCGGTCTCGAGCACCAGCGCCGTCTCGGGCAGCGTCGCGGCCAGGCGCCGGATGCGCAGCGCGCGCTCGAAGGTCATCGCGCCGCCGAAGCCGAGCCTGAAGCCCAGATCGACGAAGGCCTGTGCCTGCTGCGCGCTGCCGTTGAAGGCGTGGACGATGCCGCGCAGCGGTGCCCCGGCGCGCTCGGGCGCCTGTTCGACGCGATCGCCGACCTGCGCGCCGCCCGGGGTGCCGCGGCGCAATCCCGCCAGCAGCGCATCAGCCGAGCGCCGTACGTGCAGGATCAGCGGCAGGCCGGCCGCGCGCGCCAGCGCAAGCTGCGCCGCGTAGAAGCGCTGCTGGCGCGCCGCGTCGTGGCCGGGGACGAAGAAGTCGAGGCCGATCTCGCCCACCGCCACCAGCCGTGGGTCATCGCGGTAACGTGCCAGCGCAGCGGCCAGGCGATCGAGGTCGCCGGCCTCGGCGCGATCGACGAGGAGCGGATGGATGCCCAGCGCATAGGCCTGCCCCGTGGCGTGGGCGGGCTCGCGCACGGCCTCGAAATCGGCCGCCTGCACCGCCGGCAACACCAGCATGCCGACACCGGCGTCGTGCGCGCGCGCCAGCACCGCCGCGCGGTCGGCGGCGAACTCGGGCGCGTCGAGGTGGCAGTGGGTGTCGATCCAGCCGGGGGTCATGGGTCGAGATCATGCACCGCCGACACCCCGCGGCAGGCCGGGCCTCGGTCGCTCCCGCGCCTGCAACCGCGTGGCTGAAGTGATACCGTGCGCCACAGCAGCCCGCCACCGGCTGCAGGAGCCTGTGACGATGCGCCGCACGCCGCTCTACAGCCGATCTGCGCAACGGGTCGCCGCTCAAGCACGCCTCGCTGGGGTGGAGCGGCTTGTACACGTTTCTGGAATCGGTTCTGTTGCGATCGGAACAAATGGTGGCGCGTTGACATTTGACCACTTGATCGACCTTGAAACTGCAGTTGCGGATCAAAATGCTGATGCGGAAACGATGTCATACATCACGAACTCGAAGCAAGTCGGCAACATTAAGAAGTTAAAAGATTCTCAAGGTCGCTATTTGTTG
>JBBIPS010000541.1:0-1798 GCA_037442725.1 Burkholderiales bacterium
CACCGAGCTGTCGCGACTGCGCCTGCTCGAGGTCGGCTGCGGCGCCGGCGGCAACCTGCTCGAGCTGCTGCGCATCGGGTTCGCGCCCGAGCACCTGGCCGGCGTCGAACTGCTGCCCGAGCGCCTCGCGCAGGCGCGCCACACGCTGCCGGCGGCGCTGACGCTGTGGCCGGGCGATGCCTGTGCGGCGCCGATCGCCGCTGCCAGCCAGGACATCGTGCTCGTTTCCACCGTGTTCTCGTCGCTGCTCGACGACGCCTTCCAGCAGCGGCTGGCCGACGCGATGTGGCGCTGGCTGAAGCCCGGCGGCGGCGTGCTGTGGTACGACTTCACGGTGGACAATCCGCGCAACCCGGACGTGCGCGGCGTGCCGCCGGCGCGGCTGGCGCAGCTGTTCCCGCAGGCGCGGCTGGCGTCGCGCCGCGTCACGCTGGCGCCGCCGATCGCGCGCGCCGTCTGCCGCGTCCACCCGCTGCTGTATCCCGTGTTCAATGCCCTGCCGCCGCTGCGCACGCACCTGCTGGCCTGGCTGGAGAAACCCGCGTCATGACCACTGCGCCGCCCTTCCTGCCCTTTGCCCTGCCCGAGATCGGCGACGACGAGATCGCCGAGGTGGTCGACACGCTGAAATCCGGCTGGATCACCACCGGCCCCAAGGCCAGACGTTTCGAGACCGACTTCGCCGCCTTCCTCGGCGACCCCGCGCTGCACTGCATCGCCGTCAACTCGGCCACCGCCGGGCTGCACCTGGCGCTCGAGGCGCTGGGCATCGGCCCGGGCGACGAGGTGATCACGACGACGCACACCTTCACCGCCAGCGCCGAAGTGGTGCGCTACCTCGGCGCCGACGTCAGGCTGGTCGACATCGACCCGGCCACGCTCAACATCGACCCCACGCTCGTCGAGGCGGCCATCACCGCGCGCACCAAGGCCATCCTGCCGGTGCACTACGGCGGGCTGGCGGCCGACATGCCGGCGCTGCTCGACATCGCGCAGCGCCACGGCCTGAAGGTGGTCGAGGACGCGGCGCACGCGCTGCCCGCGACCAGCGGCGGCCGGCTCGTCGGCACCTCGGCCAGCGATGCCAGCGTCTTCAGCTTCTACGCCAACAAGACCATCACCACCGGCGAGGGCGGCATGCTCGTGACGCGCGACGCCGCGCTGGCCCGGCGGGCGCAGGTGATGCGGCTGCACGGCATGAGCCGCGACGCCTTCGACCGCTTCACCGCCAAGGTGCCGAGCTGGTACTACGAGATCGTCGCCCCCGGCTTCAAGTACAACCTGACCGACATCGCCGCCGCGATTGGCCTGCACCAGTTGAAGAAGGCGCACGCGTTCCAGCAGCGGCGGGCACGGATCGCGGCGCGCTACCACGCGGCACTGGCCGACCTGCCGATTCTCACCGCGCCCGAGCCGCCCGCCGGCCAGACGCACGCCTGGCACCTGTACGCGCTGCGCCTTGACGACGGTGCGGGCCTCAGCCGCGACCGCTTCATCGAGCGCCTGTTCGAGCAGGGCATCGGCTGCAGCGTGCATTACATCCCGCTGCACCTGCAGCCGTACTGGCGCGATCGCTACCGACTGGCACCCGGGCGGTTCCCGCACAGCCAGCACGCCTACGAGCGCATGGCCAGCCTGCCGATCTACCCGCGCATGAGCGATGCCGACGTCGAGCGGGTGGTGGCCGCGGTGCGCGCCGCGCTGGCCTGAGCGGCGCAGGCCCGGCAGCGTGGCCAGGCGCGCCCTCGACCTGCTGCTGGCCGCGCTCGGCCTGCTGCTGCTCGCGCCGCTGCTGCTG
>JBBIPS010000542.1:0-1784 GCA_037442725.1 Burkholderiales bacterium
CGCGGCCCCCGATCAGCGCCGCTGCCGCAGCAGGCGCCAGGCCGCAGCGCCGAGCAGCACGAACAGCGCCAGCGCCCAGAACTCGTAGGCGACGCCGAACAGCGTGGCCTGCGCATCGGCGCACGAGGCGTAGGCGGCGAACACCTGCGGCAGCAGCCCGTCCAGCCCGGAGGCGGTCATCACCCGGTCGGCCAGCGTCAGGTTGCATGAGGCCGACTTCGCGGCGACGAAGTGCAGCCAGAGCGCGGCGGCGATGCCGCAGCCGGCCAGCGCCAGCATGGCGAGCGTCGAAAGACGCAGGCCGAGCGTCGAGCGCCACGCCAGGCCGAGCAGCGCCGCCGCCGCGATGGCGACGAAGATCAGCCGCAGCAGCACGCACCACGCGCACGGCAGCACGTCGAAGACATGCTGGCTGACCAGCGCCGAGGCCAGCGCCGCCAGCGCGGCGGCGGCGCTGGCGCCGAGCAGCAGATCGGTCGAGTCCCGTCGCGTGCCGCGCCTCATTTCAGCTCCGCGATCAGTTCGATCTCGACGCAGGCGCCGAGCGGGAGCTGCGCGACGCCGAAGGCGCTGCGCGCGTGTGCGCCGGCGGCGCCGAAGACCTCGCCCAACAGCTCGGACGCACCGTTGGTCACCAGGTGCTGCTCGGTGAAGGTGTCGGTCGAATTGACCAGGCTCGTCAGCTTGACGATGCGCGCCACCTGGTTCAGGTCGCCGACGGCGGCGTGCAGCGTGCCGAGCAGGTCGATGGCCACCGCGCGCGCGGCCTCGCGGCCTTCGTCGGTGCCCATCGTCAGGCCGAGCTGGCCGACCCACGGCCGGCCGTCCTTCTTCGCGATATGGCCGGAGACAAAGACCAGCTTGCCGCTGCGCACGAACGGCACGTAGGCCGCGGCCGGCGTGGCCAGCGGCGGCAGGGTGATGCCGAGCCGGGCGAGTTGGTCGTAGACGGAGACGGGCATGACAAGGGGCTTCGGGTTGGCGATCAGGCGCGACGCGCAGCGACAGGGTGGACGGGTCGAGTCGCACCGTCGCCGCGGCCCGGTCACAGGGGCCGGCGCGCGGCCTTGGCGACGCGGTGGCATCCTACACTGCGCCGATGTCGGCACCCGCGCTGGACCCGCGCGCGCAGGGCACGGGATGGCGCATCGCGCTGCTCGGCCTGGCTTGGCTCGGCGGCGTGGCCGGGCAGTTGCAGCAGGCCGCGCTCTGGCCGGGGTGGCATTACGGCATGACCTGCGTCGTGGCGCTCGCGATGCTGGTGCCGGCAGGGTGGCTGGCACGGCCGCTGCCGGCGCCCGCGCGGCGGCCGCGGTGGCTCGCGCTGCTGCTGCTGATGACGGCCCTGGCGTTGCTCGGGTTCGGCAGCACGGGGCTGCGCGCCGACGCGCGCCTGCGGCAGCGGCTCGATCCGGCGCTCGAGGGGCCGGTCCTGGTGCTCACCGGCGTCGTCGCGACGATGCCGCAGATCGGCCCTTCGGGCACCCGCTTGCAGTTCGAGGTCGAGTCGGCGCTGCGCGGTGCGCAGCCGGTGGCGGTGCCGCCGCGCATCGCGCTCGGCTGGTACCGCGGTTTCAACGACGACGACACGCTCGCCGATCCGTCGGCCGAACTGCGCGCCGGCCAGCGCTGGCGCCTGCCGGTCAAGCTGAAGCAGCCGCACGGCGCGCTCAACCCGGACGGCTTCGACGTCGAGCTGTGGTGGTGGGAGCAGGGCCTGCGCGCGACCGGCTATGTGCGCGTGGCGGCCGGCGCGCCGACGGCCGCTGCGCCCGTCGGCATGA
>JBBIPS010000543.1:0-1768 GCA_037442725.1 Burkholderiales bacterium
TCTTCCACCCGCAACTGCCCGATGAACCGCTGATCTTCGTCGAGGTGGCGCTGGTGCCCGAGATGCCCGACGCCATCGCGCCGTTGATCGACAAGAAGTCGCCCCCGCTGCCGGCCGAGGACTTCAAGGTCGCGGTGTTCTACTCGATCAGCAACTGCCAGCCGGGGCTGCGCAGCGTCTCGCTCGGCAACTTCCTGATCAAGCGCGTGGCCGAGCAGCTCAAGCTCGAGCTGCCGCAACTGAAGACCTTCTGCACCCTGTCGCCGATGCCAGGCTTCATGGCCTGGCTGCACGGTGTCGGCGACGGCCGCACGCTGGCCGGGCTGGCGCCGGCCCAGGTCGGGAACGCGCAGCTCGCGCTGGCCGCGCTGCGCCAGGCCTGCCGTGGTGACCTGGCCGTGCTGGCGAGCGCGTCCGGGCTGGCCGGCCTGCCCGGCACCGCGCATCGCGCGCTCTGGCGCCTGGCGGCGATCTACCTGGTGCACCAGAGCCAGACCCCCGGCGGCGACCCGGTGGCACGCTTCCACCTCGACAACGGCGCCCGGCTCGAACGCCTGAACGCGCACGCCGACGTCTCGGCCAAGGCGCTGCGGCAATCGGCCGGGCTGATGGTCAACTACCTCTACGACCTGACCCGCATCGAGGTCTTCCACCGCCGCTTCGTGCAAGGGCGGGCGGCCCATTCCCGCGCGCTCGCGGCACTGCTCTGACAGCCCGCAGCGGCCTCGACACCACTCTCGCGCCAGACACCGACCATGAGCAACCCGAACCTCTACGCCGCACTGCGCGGCGCCTTCCCAGCCGACCTCGACCGCATCGCCGTCGACGTCGCCGACGGCCCCGGCGCCGGCGCCGCCTACACCTGGCGCGACCTCGAGCGCGGCAGCGCGATGCTCGCCAACCTGCTGGGCGGGCTCGGCCTGCCGCCGCACAGTCGCGTCGCCGTGCAGACCGACAAGAGCGTCGAGACGCTGATGCTGTACCTGGCGGTGCTGCGCGCAGGCCACGTCTACCTGCCGCTGAACACCGCCTACCAGGCGGCCGAGATCGAGTACTTCATCGGCGACGCCGAGCCGGCCGTGGTCGTGTGCACGCCCAAGAACTTCGCCTGGGTCAGCCGCATCGCATTCAAGGCCGGCACCGGCCACGTCTTCACGCTCGGCGACGACCGCAGCGGCAGCCTGCTCGAGCGCGCGGCGCATTGCAGCGACCGGCACGCGCCCGCGGTCGTGCGTGCCGACGACCTGGCGGCGATCGTCTACACCAGCGGCACCACCGGGCGCAGCAAGGGTGCGATGGTCAGCCACGGCAACCTGCTGTCCAACGCGCAGGTGCTGAAGGACTACTGGGACTGGCAACCCGGCGACGTGCTGATCCACGCGCTGCCGATCTTCCATGTGCACGGCCTGTTCGTCGCGGTGCACGGCGCGCTGCTCAACGGCAGCCGCATGATCTGGTTCAACCGGTTCGACCCCAGGGCGGTGATCGCGCGCCTGCCCGAAGCCAGCGTCTTCATGGGCGTGCCCACGCTGTACGTGCGCATGCTGGCCGAGCCGGCGCTGACGCGCCAGGCGTGCGCACGCATGCGCCTGTTCATCAGCGGCTCGGCGCCGCTGCTGGTCGAGACCTTCGACGCCTGGACCGAGCGCAGCGGCCACACCATCCTCGAGCGCTACGGCATGAGCGAGACGGTGATGCTGGCCAGCAACCCGTGCCGCGCCGCCGATGGGCCGCGCCGGCGCGGCACCGTCGGCCCGGCACTGCCGGG
>JBBIPS010000544.1:0-1764 GCA_037442725.1 Burkholderiales bacterium
CTGGCCGCCGCACCCGCACTGGCCGCCGACTCGCGCGCCGCGGTGGCGCGCGGCGCCTACCTGGTCAACGGGATGGGTTGCGCCGACTGCCACACGCCGCTGAAGCTGGGGCCGAACGGGCCTGAGCCGGACCGCTCGCGCGGCCTGTCGGGCCATCCGCAGGGCCTGGGCCACCGCCAGAGCGGCGCCCGCGATCCCCGCGGTCAGCAGCGGCAGGTCGGCGCAGGCCTGGGCGAGCACGCGCAGGTCGTCGTCGTCGATCGCGTCGGCGACCGCCAGCGCGACGCCCTCGCGCCTGAGCGCGGCGATGCGCTCGACGACGGCCGGCACGCCGCGTGCGATCGTGTCGTAGCGCAGCAGGCCGACCGGCTTCGTGCACTGCGCCTGCAGCACGCGCACCAGGTTGGCGTCGGTCATCGGCGTCAGCGGGTGCGCGCGCATGCCCGAGTCCGACAGCAACTGGTCACCGACGAACAGGTGGCCGCGGAAGATCGTGCGGCCGTTCTCCGGGAAGGCCGGGCAGGCGACGGTGAAGTCGGCGCCGAGCGCGTCCATCAGCGCCTCGGCGACCGGGCCGATGTTGCCGGCCGGCGTCGAGTCGAAGGTCGAGCAGTACTTGAAGTAGAACCGGCGCGCCCCCGCGTCCTGCAGCCAGTGCAGCGCGGCGAGCGAGTCAGCGACCGCAACGGTCACCGGCGCCGTGCGCGACTTCAGCGCGACCACCAGCGCGTCGGCCCGCGGCGCCGGCCCGTCGGGCACGCCGATGACCTGCAGCGTGCGCAGCCCGCAGCGCACCAGCATGCTGGCGACGTCGGTGGCGCCGGTGAAGTCGTCGGCGATCACGCCGAGGGCGGGGCGATGCGGCGTGCTCATGCCCCAGCGGCACCGGGCCGCCCGCAGGTCGGCGCGGCGCTGCTCGCGCGCTGCGGACACGGTGTGACCTGAACCATCGTTTCAGTGCTGCGCCGTCGCGCCAACGGGCGCCCCCGGCAACTCGAGCCCGGCGAGTTCGGCATAGAACTTGATCACCGCGGAGTCGTCCTCGGCGCCGAAGCCGGCGGCGGCCGTGGCGAGGTAGAGCTGGTGCGCGGTCGCGGCCAGCGGCAACGGGAAGCCCAGCCTGCGCGCCGCGTCGAGCACGATGCCCAGGTCCTTGACGAAGATGTTCACGTTCGACAGCGGCGTGTAGTCGCCGGCCAGGATGTGCGGCACGCGGTTCTGGAACATCCAGCTCATGCCGGCCGAGTTGCAGATCACGTCGTAGAGCTGATGCGGGTCGGCGCCGGCGCGCAGTCCCAGCGCCACCGCCTCGCACGCCGCGGCGATGTGCACGCCGGCCAGGTGCTGGTTGACCATCTTGACGGTCGAGCCGATGCCGGCACGGTCGCCCAGGCGGTACACCTTGCCGGCGATGGCGTCGAGCGTGGCGCCGGCCGCAGCGAAGGCCTCGGTCCGGCCCGAGGCCATCACCGTCATCTGCCCGTCGGCCGCCTTCCTGGCGCCGCCGGACACCGGCGCGTCGATCAGCCACAGGCCGCGCTCGGCCAGGCGCGCCTCCCATTGCGGCGGCAGCGCCGGGTCGACGGTGGCCGAGGTCACCACGACCGAGCCCGGCCGCAGCGCGGCGGCCAGGCCGTCGACGCCGAACAGCACGTCCTCGCGCCCGGACAGGGCGGCCAGGGTCAAGCCCCATGCCCCCTGCACCAGGGTGTTCAGGGTGACGCCCAGGTCGCGCGCGGCGGCGACCAGGCGGGCGGTTTCAAC